>DGYJ01000050.1:5689-6275 GCA_002396665.1 Bdellovibrionaceae bacterium UBA5009 | reverse complement strand
AACCGATGTGAAAGAGGCGGGCATCCTTGGAGATACAGTCTACTATTTTTCAAAGCTCTACAATGTACAGACGACTGATGCCACCACCGAAGAAAGAATCAAGAAATGTACATCAGCCCTCCCACTTTTCATCTGCATTGTCGAGACTGGTAAAATGAGACTGGGTCAGCTTTTTTCATTTCTAGACAATTACTTGCTCCCCGGAACTTTCAAGTTGTGTTATGCTCACGTAGATAATTGTGTCTTGGCCCTCTCTACCTCAACCTTGGATGAAGCAGTAGATCCGTCAAAAATAACAGACTACTTGAACTACCAAAAACCCGCACTCTTTTCACCTGGAACACCCGGACATCTCAAGCAGGAGTGGCATGTCAAGGCTGAAGATGATTGGAAATTTGCTACTGCTCTTGTTCAAAACTATGCCGTAATTTCGCGCAACAATTGCCTACATAAAAATTCTAATCTGTCCAACGTGTCCTCTCTGGTTTCTTATACAAATGCTTGTGATATTTTGGATCGAAAACAAAGTTCAATTCCACAGTGGAGGAGAATTGATAAACTATTTGGTCGTGAAATGAAAGAATAG
>DGYJ01000050.1:5041-5523 GCA_002396665.1 Bdellovibrionaceae bacterium UBA5009 | reverse complement strand
ACATGTACAATTATTAAATTTTTATTTTTCAAACAGTTAATAAATTTTTATATACAAACAATTTCAAGTTTTATTTTTCAAAAATGGGTTAAAAAAATGATTTTTAGCAATATCGTAAACTAGATTAAAGGTTGTCCAGTAAATGTACATTGCATAAGAGACATCTGTAGTAGATCCACCGGTTCCAAAGGTGAGTAGAAGATCGAGATCTTGTTTCTTCAGCATGATGGAGCCATTATTTTCTGGTGGAATAATTCGAGTTTTATCGCCCAAATTACAGAGATTAATATAGGCAATTGGATAAGGAGTAGTTTTTCCATTGTGACAAGCCAACGAAAGTTTATCCCTATCCAAATCGAGTCCAAATGGTGCAGCCCCCATCAAATTGCCCAGATATGACTTCCAATCAATAATATCATTAGTAAGTGAATGGATATTGGGTTCGCCGACAAAAAAGGTTTTTTCTCCGTAGCTAAATAGTA
>DGYJ01000050.1:3598-4944 GCA_002396665.1 Bdellovibrionaceae bacterium UBA5009 | reverse complement strand
AATGTTGTTTGGAGAAAAGACTTGATTATCGGTATTATTGGTCCACTTGAAAGTTCCCATTGGCACATCTTTGGGAATTCCAAAAATAAAAATGCCCTCTGGGAATGCAACGTCTGGAAATTTAACTCTCCAAGTACTAGAACCATTGGGAACAGTCTCTACCCTCAAATCTCTCGTCACACCGGGATAATGCAACAACCTTGGCTTAAACAATTGCACCTGAAAGCTTGGATTCAGTTTGAGTTCCTCAGTGACGAGTTCAAATTTTTCAAAGGCAAAACGGTAGACATGAGCTGCAGCGGCGTCTGATTTCTTAAAGATGTAGTCGAGATGATCGTGTAGGGTAATTCTAAAGTTTAGCTTATCTAGTAGGGGAAGAGGAAAAATATTTTGAACTTGTCCTCGCAAAAAATAATTACAACCTTGAAAAAATGGAGGGGTGTGGAGAGGTGTCCAATCGGTAGAAAATCCTGCAACTCCAGTAAAAATTGATTTTGAATAGGTGTGCCATTCATTATTCGCTACAAAATTCCAGCCATTGATTTTAGAGGGAACTCCATAACCAGTATTGGCGGGCATAATACAAAGCATTTTCTTTTGGTGCTTGCTCATGTAATTGTAAATCCAAGAATTAAGCCAACTAGTGACATACTGACCCTCTTCAGAAAATGCCAACAGTTGATCTCCGCTGTAAATATCAAAGCGACGAATCAAAGCTTCCAACCAATTGGGCATCACCTGAATAGCTGCATAATCATCAGCAACCATGGGAGACCAGTCCGCAATTGTGTTATTGTCTTTCTTTTGAAATTGACCCTTGATTTTAAATCGGTTCATGCCATTTCCACTCCAAGGATTTTGAGATTTGCAATAAAAATCAATTTGATTCGGCTGAGCTTCCAATTTAGCAAAGGGCTGAACTACATTATAATTATAGCTCCAAATTTTTTGATCCGGCGCAGAACTCAAATCATAATCATTGTCGTCAAAATCAAACTGAGTCTTTACCACGGGGTAGTTGGCATTCGAAACAGCTGCAACGGCATTGGCCCCACTAAATTTTCGTTTCCCCATCTTTAAACAAATCGTCCGCCTGCACCCCTTCTCCTTCTTCCACCTGGAGCTTTACTCTTTCGGCGTCTTCGTCTCTTAACAACTCTTCTTCCCTTCCTAATTTCTTGAGCATAAACTCGTTTGGCAGCTGCGACTAGTTTACTCTTTGCAATAAATTTAACCAACTTTGTAGAGGGCACTTTTCTGACTCCGAGACCCTTGATCTTGAGGGTAACACGACCTCGAATGACTCGGTGACCTCCTTTAGCAGCAGCTGATCTTCTCCTTCTTCT
>DGYJ01000050.1:1229-3439 GCA_002396665.1 Bdellovibrionaceae bacterium UBA5009 | reverse complement strand
CTCTCCTTCTTCTTGGTCCACCGGCAGTTGATTTTCGTCTTCGACCACCGCGACGTCTAGCAGGCATATCACTTTCTAGATTGCCAGTGTCAGAATCTTCTTGGTTAAATAAACTTGCCCTTTCTAAAGAATTGCTAAAACAAACGAGAGGTGGACGACTGCTCATGTCTAAGTCTAACGACTGACTAGTAAAATAATATAAAATCACTTTATATACTTGCAAAATTATTTATTTACGAACGATTATAATTACAATTTGGTAGATAACAAAATAAGTATTCAAATAATATGTAGATTTTTATTGAATAACAATGTAGAAGTTTTAAAATAAAAATTTTTAATATTGTCAAGAAATAAAATAATTAAAAAATTTAATTTTCACACATGAATGTTCCAGTCAATACTCCATTTACGTAGGCACCAATCAGCCAAACCAAATCAATTTTTGTACCATCGTCTAAAAATCTCGATAGTTTAAATGTAAAGGGTACTTTTTTACTTTCACCTCCCGATACAGTAGCCGGAAATGAAACACGCGGAGGATATTTACCGGGCATTGTAACCCTCGGAGCAACCATTTCGAGTGTTCCTGCATATTGAGGGTACAAAGATGCCATGTAATGATGGTCCGATCCAGAAAAAGTATTTGATGATGTATTCCAGTCGCTGACAATTACCACTCCTGTATCATAGCAAAGAGCTCTAGATTTTTTTAGTGTATGGGTAAGATTTATTTCGTCATCCACCTTATCGGAAGTAGCATTAAGTTCGGAAATTTTACTTACAATGCCATATCCCATTCTCCATGCAAGCGCCGTATCAATTCCAATCGCAAATTGTAAATTGGGTGGGAAAATAAATGTAAATTTTTTGGTGCCCTCGTCGTAATGTATAGATAAATTTATATTTGCCAAATCAGATAAGATAGCTATCCAACGACTGACAGCCTTTTCTACAAAGACATTTTTAAGTTCTTCTTCCCTATTCATCTCTACATCCAAATAGGCTGTGACAAGATCTTCTTCTGTGGGTACGAGAGAAATCTTCAACAATTTTAAATCTGACATTACATAACTGGCGGGATTGTTTGCAACCATTTTTCGAAATGAAATTGTAGACGTATTTATTAGTAGGAATTGACCAGTGCCTTTCCCCCTTCTAACCCCAAGTTGTTGATCTGAAAATCCCATCTTGCTGAGTTGTCCTTGTGTTGATGCAATAATTGTAACATTCGGTGCAATATTAAGTCTAAATCTCAAATTTAGAATATTAATTACAGACAATTCGGTCGGAAATAAATAATCGTTTGCTCCAGAGACAGTACTTGCAGTTGCAGGAAGTTTCTTCTTGTGCTTGACTGGATCGTAGGATTCGCCGTAATAAGTCTGAGCCATGACATTCTGTACCCAATCATCCCAAGTAGAGCCAGAGAGTGGATCAAATCTGACATCAGTCCAATCGAAAAAAACGCCCAAATGACTGACTGTCGAAGGCATCTCTCCCTGGAAGTATGTATTTAAACTTGTGGCTAGTAACACTGGATTTGTCTGACTGGGAATACTTTGAAATTCTCCGGGAAAAAAATCAGTCGGCAATTTAGCAACAAAATAGATTGGATAATAAACATTTTCTTTTAATTCGTCATCCGGGTCGAGGTTCAAGACGGCAGCTTCTATACTGTAAAATGCAGGTACGACAGTTATATTATCAAAATAAAATTGCCTTCCTCTAAAAGATTCGTCGATATTTATGCTGAATTTTGAATGTCCGGGTGGAACATACTCTCGAAAAGCGATGTGAAAATCTTTTGATCTTTTTGAAGTTGCCATCTTTGTCGGGGTGGGGGTCAAGTAGACAAAGCAATATCCTGTTCGTCAAAAAATTCAGTTTTTGTCGGATCAATTAAACTTGCACAAACATAGCCCTTTTTAATGATGAATGCTCTGGCAACATAAGGTACCTGACTTTTAACTATGAATCGTTCACTGTCGAGTGTAACTTCTGATCTTTTTTCTCCTATAACTGCAGACGAGGTGACAATGAGTTTGGCACGGACCACGTCTCCCTTGTTAAATTTGAACTGCAACCAACGACTGTCAATTTGAAACTGACTAAATAAATTTACTGGATCCGCCTTCTCTATAACTCGAACAAAATCTTTCACATTGGCAGGAGTGACTGTTGCTGGAGTGTACGGTAATATTTTTTTA
>DGYJ01000050.1:0-1097 GCA_002396665.1 Bdellovibrionaceae bacterium UBA5009 | reverse complement strand
CGTAATATTTTTTTACGAATAATAATTTTTCTGTGATTGAGCATTTCAGCGGCCTTCTCGAGCAACGTCCACCATCTTTTGTGTTCATTTTGAGGAAGGGCTTGAAGTTGAACAATCGCAGCTCGCAACAATCGGATCGCTCCCTCAGCCAATTTACTCTTGCTCGCTGTGAACTCAAAAGCGTGGAAGGCAATGTTGTGATCGCGAAGAAAATCCTGAACTGTATGACCCATGACTGATCTTTCTCGGTCAAACGATATACTGACAACTTTCATGCCCCCGTTCTGAGCTTCAAACTTGTGCATCACCTCGGTAAACGCCTTGACCATGGAAGCAGCTGTCCTAGATTTATGCAAGATGGAAACGTAGACAAAACCGGATAGAACATCCTTGGCCACCAAAAATCCGCTCCTATAAGATACCGGAGTTTCGTAATCTCTCTTTACCGAAAAAAAACCGATATCACAATGGAGATAGCCGAGTTGTCTAATAATTATAGGACGATGTAATCCAGTTTTAAATTTTTTTCTCTGTTGGCGAGCATTGATCTGATAGGCGGGATGAAGTCGAAGTTGACGAACAATGTCCCGACGTTTGAGCCCCTTGAATCCGAGAACATTGTGTGCATAGTCAACGACATCATCGAACCTGGGGACATCGTCGAACCTGAGTCTTTCGTCAACCCAATCGAGAACCGCCTTCAATTGTTTTTTACCTTTCTCCATGACGAATGCAAACAAACTGACGACAATAAAAAGACACATGACAAATTTTAACTGGTATTTATTAACAAACAAATTAAAATAAAACTGCTACGACGACGAAGAATGAACTGAAGGAGGCAAAGATCCATAGTAAAATTCACCCGCTTCAAATATTAGAGCGCGCTTCAAATTCTGCCTGATTGCCAACTGGAGTGTTAAACCTGTAGAAGTCCTCGGAAGTTGTTGAAATAAATGCGGTTTGATCATTTTCTCGTACTCTCCAAAACCCATCTTTAGTTCGTCTCTTGATCCAATTTGTAATTCGGCGGCAAAAAAAAGTTCATTAAACAGGGAAAAATAAAAGTGGGCTTCGGGATAATCATTTCCAAATAT
>DGYJ01000082.1:7746-14007 GCA_002396665.1 Bdellovibrionaceae bacterium UBA5009 | reverse complement strand
CAACAATATCCCTTGGCGCCAAGGAACCCAAGGGATGATATTTTTTCATGAAAGCTTGTCCCTGCTGATTGACCAATTCCCCACCTTCACCACGAAGGGCTTCTGAAATAAGAAAATTGCGAGAATCTTTATGGTAAAGACATGTCGGGTGAAATTGCATAAATTCCAAATTTGCAATTCGAGCACCTGCTCTGTAAGCCATGGCAATTCCATCCCCTGTGGCTCCACTCCAATTGCTGGTGTACAAATAAACTTTTCCAGCGCCGCCAGTGGAAAGCAGGGTGTGTTGTGCTGTGAAAGAATGAACAATGCCTGATTTTCGTTCAAATGCGTAGGCCCCGATGCAACGATTGGCAGTCATATCATCCGGCAGAACTTGTTTGTTCATGATTAAATCAATGGCAAAAAATTCTTCCAAAATTTGAATGCGTGGGTGCTGTTGTGCTTTTTTAAGCAGGGCCTGATGGATGTTTGCGCCGGTGTGGTCTTCAACATGCAAAATGCGCCGAAAAGAGTGCCCGCCTTCACGCGTCAAATCCACTTCATCGGCATGGGTTTGGGGGTTGTTTTTATGGTCAAAAACGACGCCCCAGTTAATCAAATCATTAATTCTATCAGGCGCTTGACGCACAATATTAGAAACGACTTCGTTTTTGCAAAGCCCTGCCCCAGCCACCAGGGTGTCTTGGATATGGGACTCGAAACTGTCTTCACTGGCCATGACGGCGGCAATTCCGCCTTGGGCCCAAGAAGTATTTGAAAAAGAGGATTTTTCTTTTGTCAGCAAAATCACATCGGCTTTTTCTGCTAGTTTTAGAGCAGCAGAGAGTCCCGCCAAGCCAGATCCAATAATTAAATAATCTGAAGTATGTCTTTGCATGGGTGCAGATATATTCTTTTTTCTAGAGTTTGTCTAAGGGCTTTACTTGATTCTGAGGGCAAGGTCTCATTACAATACAAGAAAGGGATTTTTTCAACCTCAGTCGTCAAGGATGTGACTTCGAAAATGAAATCAAAATTTATTCCCGCCCTCGGGGTGGTCACAATTTTGTTTGTAGCAGCTTTGATTTGGATGACCAATCAATTCTTGTTGAATGACAGACAGTCCTTTGCCGAAACTCAATCGCGAACATCTGTTTCAGCTGTTGCAGAAGTTATCGAATCTGAACTTCGTTTTGTCAGGGGCTGGGTTTCAGCTGCGGACTCTGCCACTTTACAAAAAATCAATTGGGACCAGATGGGGACCTTTGTTTACATGGCCCGACTTCAAAAAAATGAAGTCGAATGGAAAATTTTGGAAGATGCTGTGCGCCCCAATTTACCATTGGTTGCCGCTGACCGCTCTCTTTTTGTATCTGATTTTAATTTTCAAAAAAAAGATCAGGCCAGTGATGATTTTATACAAATCAGTTCCAGTGTCGATTTGCAAAAAAATTCTTACGTTGGGTATTTGCTTGTTCGACAGGGGCAGTACTGGCTCTTGGCGCACCAAGGGGAATCGGTTCAATCGCTTATTGATAAGCAAAAACTAAGTCGCCACACTTTAAGTGTTGTCGGGTTGAACTCTATGGTTATTGCCCACTGTTCAAAAGAGTGTGTCGGGCAAAAAATGTCTTCGAATTCTTTGATACAAAAAATTATTTCTGAGCAGTTGCCCCAGGGATCTGGTCTTTTTAAAATGGATAAGAATCAGTCCCAGTTTGCTTTTTACCAGCGCATCCCAAAAACAAATGCCTATGTTTATAGTGCATTGTCTTTGTCAATGTTGACCGACGGCCAAATGTCACTTTGGTATCAAATTGCGGCCTTTGGATTGGGTTTCATTTTGATTTTAATTTCGCTCAGTTCATACTTTAGAAAAAATGAAGCAGAGGCCATGCAACCACGTCAATCTTTGGCAATTCAAAATACGAGTGGGGTTGCAATGCCTAAGATGCCTGCAACACAATCTTCTGGTCCGCTGCAGTCCACAACCAATGTGCCGCGGCCAGCAAGTGCTATGCTGACTGCGGATGCGGCAGCTTCGCAAAAAGAAAGAACTCAAAACTACATGAAGATGGCCTCTTCCTTGGGCCATGAAATGAAGGCGCCATTGTTGAACGTCTTGGGTTTTGGACAAATTTTACTTCAGCGCGCGAATTCGCCTGAAGAAAAAGCCATGATCGAGTCTTTGCTTAAAGAGGCCCGTGATGGAAAAGATATCGTTGAAAAACTTTTCACATTCGCTGGTGAAAAAACTTCTGTTAAGTCAAAAACCAAAATGCATCTTCCATTGCAAAAAGCATTGCGTGATTTTGAAACGAAATGGGCTTCGAAAAAAGTAAAGATCACAAAAGAAATTCCTGAAAATCTAGAATTTGATTTAGATATGGAGTCTTTATCAAAAGCCTTCGAAAATATTTTCGTGAATTCGGTCGAAGCCTTGGAAAAACAGGCGCAAAAAGAAATTAAAATTAAATTAGAAGAAAATTCAGATAGCTTAATTTTAACAATTTCGGATAACGGTGAAGGCATTTCTGCAGATAATTTAAAAAAAATATTTGATCCATTTTTCACGACGAAAAAAGCAGGTCAGCATATGGGATTGGGCCTTAGTGCTGCAATTGGAATTTTTAAAGAGCACAATGCGGAAGCACAAGTCCAGTCAGAGGTTGGCAAGGGGACGACGTTGAAAATTATTTTTTCTAAACTTGATCCAGTGGAGTCCTCGTTGACATTTTCAAAAATTCCACAGCCGCCAGTGGTGCAGAGTTCGGGCCATGCGCCAGGGCAACCAACGGCTCTTCAGACTTTGGTAGCAACAGTTCCTAAGCCTATGGATAAAGTGAAAGAAAAATCATTTGCAAAAGCAGAAACTAAAGCAGAAGTCAAAGCTGAACCCTTGGAAATGGGTCCAATGCCTTCTTTGGAAATCCCTCGTGGCGAGACCGTGACTTTTAGTGGTTCAACGAAAGGAACATCGCCAGGTACTGAAGTTAAAAATGATTCCGATTCTGATTCAGAAAAATTAAACTTGGATATGAATTTGGATCAGTTGCTTTCTATGCCTGATGCCGAGGTCGCTGCACCACCGCCTCCTCCTGCAGCTGCCCAAGCAGATACCCCCCCTGTGTCGGCCCCATTAAGTCTTGAAGTGAATATGTTGGCTGGGGCAAATTCGCAGGCGCAGAAAAAAAATGAACTTGATGATTTTAAATTCAGTATCCGTCGCCCCGGCAAGAGGACCACGTGAATATTCGTGAATTTGCAGATCAATTTAGCATTCTTGTACTTTCTTCTGATCTAGAGCTTGGTCCAAAGATTAAAACTACTTTGGCCCAAGGCAAATACGAAACCTATTTTATAGATTCAGAGAGCTCTTTGTTTGAAAGACTAGAGCAGCTTGTTCCGCACTTGATTGTTTTAACATCAAGCACATTAAGGAGCTCCCTGACCGAGTTTGTAAGTTGTGTCAACCAAGTCAGCCAAGAGATTTTGCTCGTCGTTGTTGATTCGACAGATCAATTTCAAATTCAATCTAGCTTTTCAGATCACGGAATCGTAGAAATTCTTCCGGAAAAAATTTCGCAACTAGATGAAAGGGTTTTGTGGGCAGTAGACCGTGCATGCGAAAAACTTTATCTGACCTATCAAAACGAAGAACTCTACTCACGACTGAAGGGTTTTGAAAACACATCATCAGGTGTCCGCGAAGGCTCGGCAAGATTTGAAGTTCACCCTGAAGTTCCTGTTGTTCAAAGTTTGAATGTCCCCGATGTGTTGTCCTCGTTTCATAATGCCACAAATTCGGACGAACTATTGCAGATCATGGTGAATTTTATCAGCCAATCGAAAGTTATTTTCTTGAAATACTTTGAAGGCATTCAGTCCTTTGTGGGATTTCAGTCTAATTTTGGATCTGCCGAAGAGATTCAAAGCATCGGCTGTCAATTAAAGCCACCTGAATCCAACGAACTTGCTAAGCAAATGTCATTGGGTATTGTTCCTGTGACTTTAAAAGAGCTTTCGCAAAAAGTTTTTGCATTTTCGCAGCCCCAGTTTTGGCCCTTGGTGATTGAAATTGGAAAAGTCGAAGGGGTCATGATTTCTGAAGGCGGTGGTGACGAGGCCTTGAAAGCAGATATATTAAATCGTTGGAGTCTTTTTTCTTTAGTCTACAAAAATTTTATTCTAGAAAAAAAACGCGAACAGCTTGAAGTTTTTGATTCGACAACAGAATGTTACAACGAAAAATTTTATATCAAAAAAATTGAAGAAGAGTTCTCTCGTGCCAAAAGGACCCAGCAGCCATTGTCACTTCTTAAATTTTCACTTGATGATGAGGCCGAAATTTCTAAAACATTGGGTGAAGTGACAAGAAATAATATTTTGAAAAAGCTGGTTCAGTTGGCGCAAAAAACAAGTCGGACCCATGATTTTGTTTGTCGAACTGGTTTGAATGAATTCACATTGATTTTGCCTTACTGTGAAAAAAAGGGTGCAGAAATTCGCGCAGAAAGATTGCGTCGTCTGTTCGAAAGCCAATCATTATCTGAAAACGGTTTAAAGATGACAATCAGTATCGGAGCCAGCGAGTACCCAAGTTTGTGCGCGACTTATCAGCGACTGGATGAGACTGCAAAAAAAGCCATGCTCTTTATACAATCAAAGGGTGGCAATCGTCTTTGTTTTTATAAAGCACCAGGAAATCATGTTCCAGAATTTATTGTACGAGCTGATGTTAGCTCTGAAAAGAGTCGTTGATGCTTCAGCAAGTTGTTGCCGAAATTAATTTAAACCATTTGCAACACAACTGGTCCCTTGTTCAACAAGCCATGGGTGATCGTTTTGTTTGTGCCATGGTGAAGGCCGGGGCCTACGGTCACGACGATATCTTGGTGTCGAAAGCATTATCAAAAATGGGATGTAAAAATTTTGGTGTCTGCTTAATCGATGAAGGGATCAAGCTTCGCCAAGCTGGTGTTAAAGAAAATATTTTAGTTTTTAGGTCCTTTGATCGGCAGGGGTATCAAGCCTTGCTTGAAAACCAACTGACTCCGGTGGTGAGTGGTTGGGATCAGATTGAAATTTTGAAAAGCGAATCAAGGAATCACAAACAAAAAATTCAACTTCATCTTAAATTTGATACCGGAATGCAAAGATTGGGATTTCAGGTTCAAGAGGTGGAAAAGTTATATCAATTTTTCAGTCAAAATAAAATTTATGAAGTCCAAGGTGTTATGACCCATCTTGCATGTGCTGAAGACACATTAACAGACGGTGGAGTGACTCACCAGCAATTGCAAGATTTGAATTCTGTCCGTCAATACTTTTCAAATTCAGAAATCATTTATCATGGCCTTAATAGTGGCGGTGTTTTATCTGAATACGTTTCGGCTCGAAATTCTGAATACAAATCTAAAGGTGAAATTTTCAAAAACCGTTTTGGCGCCCGTCCTGGAATTATGTTGTACGGCTACAACCCAGGAGTTCCTGTTGTAGGTTACGAGTTGAAGCCAGTGATGAAAGTTAAAAGCCGTCCCTTGGCGCTTAGAAAAATATCGGTTGGCAATGGGGTTTCCTATGGTCATCGTTGGAAAGCCAAAAGGCCGTCAACGATTGCAGTGATTCCAATGGGGTATGGTGATGGCTACCCACGAATTTTAACAAATAAATCCATGGCATTGTACGAGGGGCAATTGGTTCCGCAGGTTGGAACAGTTTGTATGGATTACTTGATGTTGGATGTTTCTGATATTGAAAAAAATCCAGATCGGCAGGATCTTGAAAAGGTGGAAGTTGTTCTGTGGGGAGATCCTCGATTGACTGCTTATGATGTGGCAGAAAAAGCCCAAACAATTTCCTACGAGATTTTAACTCGTCTGGGGACGCGTGTTCCTAGGGTCGCTGTTGGAAACATTCAAAAAAATATAAAGGACGCTTCATGATCAAGGCCATGACAAATAAATTTCAAAATTTTATTAAAGAGGCCGGTGAGCTTGTTCTTTTTATGACAAGTAGTTTGCGTTTATTGGCGACCTCGCCATCGCGAATGAATGAGGTCATCAAGCACATGGAATTTATTGGCAATCAATCCATTGGTATTATTATGCTAACAAGTTTATTCACGGGTCTTGCATTATCGTTTCAAGTCTATTTGGGATTTAAAATTGTGAACGCGACAAATCTTGTGGGCCCTACGGTGGCTTTGGGAATCACGCGTGAACTTGGACCTGTGTTGACAGGATTGATTGTTGCCGCTCGTGCAGGTGGCGCCATGGC
>DGYJ01000082.1:1162-7596 GCA_002396665.1 Bdellovibrionaceae bacterium UBA5009 | reverse complement strand
ATGGCTGCGCGTTTAGGAACAATGCGAGTCAATGAACAAATTGATGCCTTGGATGTGATGGGTGTGAATACAAAACAATATTTGATTGCACCAAGAATTATTGCAGCATTGATTTGTATGCCGATGCTGACGGCTATTTTTGATTTTGTCGCAATGATGGGATGTTACTTTTTATGTGTTCATCTTGTTGAACTAGATCCTGCAGTTTTTTGGCAAAGGATTAGTGAGTCCGTCGAGATGAGACATATCAACGAAGGCTTATTTAAATCTGTTGTTTTTGGATTGGTATTCGGTGTGATTTGTACTTTCCGGGGGTTCTTTACTTCAGGCGGGGCAAAGGGTGTTGGTGAAGCTACAAATCGCGGAGTTGTTCTGAGCATGGTCTTAATTATTGTATTTGATTATTTCCTTTCAAACATCATTCGTATTTTTAATTTATTTTTCGGAGTTCTATCATGAGCCTGAATGCGATCGAATTAAAAGATGTAAAGAAAACCTTTGATGGATCTGACTATGTCTTGAAGGGAATTGATCTTGAAATAAAAAAAGGCGCATTGACCGCGATCATTGGTTTTTCCGGTACGGGAAAAAGTGTGGTCCTCAAACATATTCTTGGACTGTACCGACCAACATCTGGGCAAATCAATGTCCTGGGGCAAGACTTAAGTCAGTTGAATAACAATGATCTGACTCGTTTTCGCTGTCAGTTTGGTGTCTTGTTTCAATCTGCAGCTTTGTTTGATGACATGACAGTGTTAGAAAATGTTTTGTTTCCCCTGGACGAACATCGTAGGGATTTATCGTATCAACGTAAAATCGAAATCGCCAACGAAAAATTAAGACAAGTTGGTCTTGATCCTAAACATTTTCAAAAATTGCCCAGTCAAATTAGTGGTGGGATGCAAAAAAGAACGGGTCTTGCGCGAGCTCTCGCCCTAGATCCAGAAATATTGATATATGACGAGCCAACAACAGGTTTAGATCCCATTCTGACTGAAATGGTAGATAATTTAATCCTAGAGACCCATAAGCATCGCCCAGGGATTACATCAGTGATGGTGTCCCATGATTTGCATGCTGCATTTCGAATCGCAGATTACGTTGCGATGTTGGATGCTGGAAAAGTTTTACTTTATGGGACTCCGGAAGATTTTTACAACAGCGACATCGAACATGTGAAAAAGTTCGTGTCCAAGGGTTTACGGCATTAGGAGTTGTTAATACGCATGGGCTTTTTGTCTACGATCGAATTCAAAGTTGGTGCTATGGTGCTGGCAGTCGCGGCGCTGATCGGTGTGATGTCCATGCAAGTCAGCGATGACCCTGGTTTTATTGGTAAGCATCGCAAAGCTTGGTTCCTTTTACCGAATGCCTCGGGATTAATTAAAAACGGTGCGGTGAAAACCGCTGGTATTCGCGTCGGTACAATTAAAAATATTCAACTTCAAGACGGGCAAGCGCGCATAGATATTTCTATGCAGGGCGATTTGCCAATGACGACATCGGCTTCGGTGGAAATTAAATCCGTTGGAATTTTAGGCGACAAACACATTGAAGTGAATCCTGGGAATCCAGAAGATCCCCCTTTGGCAGATGGTGCTCAGATTTTAATTATCAAAGATAAAGCTTCCATGGACAATATCATGGGTCAAGTTGGTGAAATTGCAAAGTCGCTGAAGGATGTTGCCAATGTTGTTAAAGAGTCCATTTCAGACGAAGGAAATCAAAAACATATCCTGGGAAGAATTGTTAAAAATATTGAAAAACTCTCTGGAGATATCGCTGAAATTACATCTGAAAACAAAGGTCAAATTTCTAAAATCGTCGATCAGATAGATAACATCACATCTACTTTAGACAATATGATAAATGATGAAAGCGATGAAGGGGTTAAGAAGACTCTAAAACGTATCATGGCGCGGGCTGATTCAGTTGCTAAAAATTTAGAGGAAATCACAGGCAAAGTGAACCGTGGTGAAGGCACAATTGGTAAGTTAATCAACGATGATACAACAGTCGAAGAGCTGAACACTGCGATCCAAGGTGTTAATGGAATGTTGAATGGGGCCGATAAAATTCAAACTGGATTTGAATTCCGGGGCGATTATCTTTCAACTGTGGGGGCAACCAAATCTTATATTGGTTTGCAAATCCAACCGGGGCTTGATCGTTATTATTACTTAGCTGTTGTCGATGACCCAGCTGGAAATGTGATAACTTCAGATACTTTGGTGACAACTCCTGGCGGAAGCACAGTATCAGATACAACGACGCGGACCACTTACCACAATGAAACCAAATTGACCTTACTGTATGCTAAAAACTTTTGGGATTTTACAATCAAAGGTGGGTTGATCGAAAACACCGGTGGTTTTGGAATTGATTACAACATGCTTAATCAGAAATTAAAATTTGGTGTCGAAGCATTCAACTTGAAAAAAGCAAATATTCGTTTGAATGCAAAATATAATTTGTATCACGGTTTTTATGTCACAGCGGGATACAACGATACATTGGATAAAAACAATCAAAGATCTGGTTACCTTGGAGCAGGATTATTCTTAACAAATGATGATTTAAAACTATTTTTATCTAAGGCATCTTTTTAATGTTTAAAAACGCCCTTGTCAGTGTTTCTGACAAAACAGGATTAGTGGATTTTTTAAAGCCCCTTGTGGCGGAAGGGCTTCGCGTCGTTTCAACAGGTGGAACGGCAGAGCACCTTCGCGAGCACGGAATCGCCGTTATTGATGTTTCAGAGCAAACAAATTTTCCTGAAGTGATGGGTGGAAGAGTAAAAACATTGCATCCCAATGTTCATATGGCCCTCTTGGCTAATCTTGATAAGTCTGATGATGTTGAAGTATTAAAAAAAAATAAAATCGATAGTTTTGATCTCGTGATTGTGAATCTGTATCCGTTCGAGGCCGCTGTTCAGTCAGATGCAAACTTTGACCAGTTGATAGAAAAGATAGATGTGGGCGGCCCATCGATGCTGCGTGCAGCAGCTAAAAATTTTAAATTTAAAGCCGTCCTTTGCGATCCAAAGGATTATGCTTGGGTCTTAGAAAATAAAGACAAGCTGTCGTTGTTTGATCGCCAAAAATTAGCCTCGAAGGTTTTTTCTTATTTATCATTTTATGATTCGTTGATTGCACAAGTTCTAAGCGCAGAAAATGGAGCTCTTAAAAACTTTGAAACTGTGCCAATGCTAAAGACTGACAATCATCCAATTTCTTCCTTAGTGACAACTTTTCCATTACGAATTAAGCAGTCCCTACGCTATGGCGAGAACTCGCAGCAAAAGGCATTTTGGTTGCAAACCAGTGGTCAAGCTTTTGGACTAACAAATACAAAAATAATTCAAGGCAAAGAGCTTTCCTACAATAATCTTTTAGATTTGGATGCGTCCTTGGGTTTAGTTTTGCAATTTAAAGAGCCCGCAGCAGTTGCGGTAAAACATAACAATCCCTGCGGAGCTGCAACAGATAAAATATTTACCTCTGCATTGTCGAAGGCGCTTAGCGCAGACCCAGTGAGCGTCTTTGGTGGAATCGTTGCATGTAATCGTAAGGTCGAGGCCGCTGAGGCTCAAATGATGTCAGAACTTTTCTTAGAATGTATTGTTGCCCCTTCCTATTCGGAGGAAGCATTACAAATTTTTGCAAAAAAGAAGAATTTAAGAATACTGCAAGCCGATAACCTTTTTAAGAACGAAAAAAAATGGGATTTAAAAAGTATTTTTGGTGGATTCTTGCTTCAAGAGGCAGATGTTTTTAATGCGGATGTTAAATCTTGGAAGATCGAGTCCAAAAATGCTCCCGGTGAGCAAGTTATTCAAGATATGATTTTTGGCGAAAAAGTCTGTGGCTATTTAAAAAGCAATTCCATTGCCATAGTTAGCCAAGGTCAGACTATTGGGCTTGGGATGGGGCAGGTGAATCGCGTGGATGCTGTTCAGCAAGCTCTTCTCCGTGCCGAAAACTTGCACTGGAAAAAATCCAGTTTGCGTCCACAGGATTGTGTTTTGATTAGTGATGCATTTTTTCCATTTCCTGATTCAGTTGAAATTATTGCGCAAGCCGGAATTTCTTGGATACTGCAACCTGGTGGTTCACTTAAAGATGCAGAGGTCATTGGTGCTGCACAAAAATTAGGTGTGAATATGGTATTAACAGGTCAAAGACATTTTAGGCATTAGTTAAGGAAATTTATGACGCTTAAAAAACATCTTGTCGACGAACAAAAGAATTGGCTTCTGAAGTCATCGACTCGCATTTTAGGACCCTATACCTATGCAGAAATTGCAGACATGCTGAAGAAAAAACATGTCTCACTGATTGATGAAGTCAGACGCCCATCCATTCGCTGGATGACCATACGTGAAAACAAAACCTTCATGGAAACTGTTAGGTACATGCAGGAAATTGACATGGCGCTTGAGGGGACACAAAGTCAGAAAACAACCACTGCCAGTGTTTCAAGAACTGAAAACATATACGATATCGAAGATCAAAACGATATAGAATCTACACAAGTCGAATACAATCGGCCAGCTGTTAACCGCGAAATCCTAAGTTCACCTTTAAATTTAAATCAAAATTCAAACATTAAAGATATATCTCCTGTTAAAGAAACGAATTTACAAAGACACCCTTCTTATTCAGAGTCTAAATCTTTCGGAGTCGCTGATGACAAGCGACGAGCCGTGAATTTTGAAAAAAAATATAATGCATTAAAAAAAATAATTATTGGTCTAATTGTCGCAGCTATTTTGGCCTTCGCTGGACAAATTTTGTTTCAAAAAGAAAAAGCGGATCAACTTTTTAATAATCTGATTGCTTCTGCATTAAGATACAAAGCATTGAATTTGTACGATAAGTCCATCGAATCTTACAGAAAAGCCAAAGCTATTAAAAAAGTGGATTCTGCCACGGCTAATAAAATGGCTTCGCTTGTTGCTCTGTACGATTCTGATGCCAGCGGACAAAGGCAAATCCTGACACTGCAAACACAAGGCGATGAAGCAAAAAATCGAAAGCAAGTCGTCGAAAGTCTTGTATCCCTAGGAATTTTATCCATCAGAGATTCTGACTTTAATCAGGCCAAGGACTTTTTTCAAAAAGCACTTAGTTATGATTCAAGCAGTGAACCGGCTTTGATCAACAAGGCCTTTGTTTTGTTGAAAGAAAAAAAATCAGAAGAGGCCATTCAGACTTTAGGTAAACTTTCTTCGTCTAATTTTTATTCTGCAGTTGGATTGTATGCAAAGGCCCTGGCCTTGTTGCAGATCAGTCAAAAAAAATCCATTGTTGAAGAAGTTAAAAGCATCAATATCGATATTGAAAATCAATTGCAACGCAGCAGTTATATGCAAAATTATCTTCGACTTATTGATTTAAGATTACAGCTGACATTGCAAGATAAAGCGAATGTCGAACGATCAGTTGAAAAATTTCTTCAGTTAGAACCAGGTTTTATCAATGATCAGATAAAATTTTATCAATTGGACTGGAGCTATTTTGATTCGGAATCTTATTTGAAATTATGCCAAGAGGTCAGTCGTCAAATTCCGTCCGGTGTACTTACCCAGGCTTTGTCTGCATTTTGTTCCATCGAAACAGAACGATTTGCAGAGGCCCAGAAGTACATAAATGAAGCCTTAGCTGTCAGTCCATCAAGTCCCTATGCCTTGCATGTGCAAGCTTTTGCCTTGTCGAAAATGCAAAAATATTCAGAGACCGCAGCCTTGATCCGCAAGCATCAGAATAATTTGTTCCCGACAACTCTCAGCTTACTAGGCAGAGCATGTATCGAGCTTCGTGATGAATCTTGCGTCACACAAAGTTTAAATGAAGCTAAGAATAAGATGGTTTCCCAAAGTCAGTCATATTTTGGACTTGCCAGTTGGTTAGCTAAAAATGGCAAATCCATCGAGGCCCTGCCTTTGATCAAAAGTGGGCTCGAAACGAATTCTGAATATCGTCCTTTGGTCGAACTTAGAAGCCAGTTGGAGTCTATGGAGTGAAAACAAAATCAAACTCAAAAATTGGACATTTTTTTGCGTTTGTAATCATGATGATGTTGTTCTCTTGCCATGCTGAAAAGCACGAAGATTCACACGCAGAAGTAAAAAAAGTTATCTATGACGATCCCCCGACAGATTTTAAGATCTCGAAATCAGTTTGGGATGTTCTTGATACGAACGAGTCTGAAATTCCTGGCGAAGTGATTGACCAAGAAAATATTTTTCTTCCACTGCAGTTAAGTATTAAGCAAAAATCAGAAGATGTTTTAAAAGAAGAACAAGTTGATTTTGAATTTGCCAGGGGTGGTGGAAAGCTAGATTTAGCCCCATGGATTGGCAGTGAAAATGGAACATTTTATTTAAAATTTAATTTGCAAGCTTTTGAACAGTACCCAAGTTTGAAATC
>DGYJ01000082.1:0-1002 GCA_002396665.1 Bdellovibrionaceae bacterium UBA5009 | reverse complement strand
GAAAGTTTACTATTTAAGTTCTGGTAAAAAACGAAAAATTGATGATGAAACATTTGGCGTTGGGTGCAACAAATTAATTGAAATCACTAAGGCATTTAAGCAAAGTATGGCCTTGAACGGACTTGCACTCAACACAACACGTGCTCGGCATGCCACTGTGGTATCGGGGCATTATTTTTTTGTCGCACGCGAGGCCAAGAAGAAGTATATAACCCAAGTCGAGATCACGGACTCTTCACAGACGCATTTACTGTGTGAAAACGCGAAAGAAAATTAATGATTGAATTGATCAAGGCCTATAAAAACTACGATCCTGCGGCCAAAAGCTATCTTGAAATAGCGCTTTTATACCCTGGCCCCCGGGCTTTATTTTTTCATCGAATTGCCCATGTGCTTTATCAAATGAAATTGTATTTTTTTGCCCGTGCAGTATCAGAATTGGCTCGTTTTTTAACCGGGATCGAAATTCACCCAGGGGCAAAAATTGGTCGTCGTTTAGTGATTGATCATGGAATGGGACTTGTGATCGGTGAAACCACTGTCGTTGGTGATGATTGCATACTTTTTCACGGGGTCACTTTGGGTGGTCGAAAGTTCACTCCGGTGAAAAGACACCCAACAGTCGGGAATAAAGTCCTTATCGGGGCTGGCGCGAAAGTACTGGGGCCAGTCACATTGGGTGACGGATGCCGAATAGCTGCGAATGCCTTAGTTTTTAAAGATGTCCCTGCCGGGACCGTTGTGCGTCCAATTGAATCGAACTGAATACTTGGTAGAATGATTTGATATCTTTAGAAAGCAAAGATGTGTCTCATCCTGATACAGTCTTCGTTAAAAACCCTCATATTTGACTATTTTTTATCAAGAATCCTGACAAAGATCTTAACTTTTCGCGTAATTTGACCGAACAGCTGAAGTATATATGTCTAAAAAGAAACTGAACTTAGTTCGCTTGACACCCGAAGAAGTCTTGCTGACAAAAATTTTGCCGGCAGATTTATA
>DGYJ01000015.1:10827-20887 GCA_002396665.1 Bdellovibrionaceae bacterium UBA5009 | reverse complement strand
AGGGTCAAAGGGTTTAAAGATCACATTGTTAACAAAATTAAGTTCTAATTTTTTGATTTTAAAATCAGGATCATCAAAGGCTGTGACAACAATTGAAGTATTTTGCTCGGGGGGACAAATGGCTTTACGAATAAATAATTCATAGGTTTTTCTTAAAAGATCTAACTTTTGGGAACCCAACATTTCATCGCTACAGATTAGCAGATCTAATGTGGCCTCGGCTTGGGGATCTAAGGTTTGATCAGGATCACCCTCCACTTTGAAACCACCGTAGTGAAGGGCTGTGGGACCGTCTTTCATAAGCCTTTGAATCCATTGTGCAAAGCTTTCAAGCTCGCTAAAGTATCTTACCTTAAGATTCGGATTGATACTAATCAATGAATCAAAAAGATCTTTTCTAAATTTGGGATCTTTTTCTAGCAGGTAGACGTACTTCATGGATTTATCTTAACACATTTTAATGCACTATATCGAGACAAACTGGACTTTTATCAGGGACCAGAATTGTCATCGTTTATGGAAATACGACAACTCAAAATGAGATGTCTCCGAATGAGATGCCACCAGAGTTGCCTATCACAGTTATTACAAGTGCTTAGCTGACTGTCTCAAACTGATCAGTGGCCTGAGCATTGCAATCTAAGTTGGCAAGAGGTGCTTATGAAAACACAAACTCAATTTAAAATTGTTCTTTTAATCGCTACAGCAGCATTAATGACTGCCTGTGGAACTGAAAAACAAATGAGTTCAAGTGACTTTGCAAGCCGCACGACGGGCGCTGTCGCTGCAACGACAGATCAAAGCACCAAACCCCTTGCCTATTGCAATAAAGGAACAAGCTCTTTGATGTCAGCAAATCTAGGAATTTTTACTCGCGGAGATCAAATTGCGAGTGATAAAATTTATGTTAAAATCACAAATGTTCCAGCTGCTTTTTCACAAAGCCAAAACTACATTCAATTTTTTGGCTGGCAAACAAACAGCAGCGGCTATTCATCTGGGACTGATCATGCTTTGTACTTTGATATCATTGATATGACAACCAACACTTACCTTGCGCAAAATAAAAAGTCTTTGTACTGGACAGATCTTCAAGCCTTAGCTCAAAGAGTTCAAACAACAAATCCTGCTGATTTTTTCAAGAAAGTAAGAATCTTAGTGAATCTTGAAGATCCAGATGCAGAACTAGATGTTCTTCGCATGGACTACTTTGACATGAACAATGCTAAAGTTGATCGTCTGGATGCTTTACTTCCGATCTTCTCTGCAGATCCTACACAATATGCAGTCGATAGCAATGGAATGGCCCGCCCAAGCAACTTGCAAGCACTTCACCCCTTCAAATCAATGATTGGTCAAGGCTGGTCTGCAAACAAATTTAAATCTGAAGCCCAAAAATTCTGCGCCCCACTGAACACCACGGCTTATTAAAGAATATGGAAATAGAACTGATCACGAACCCTGCAGGAGCTTTTCCAAAATGAAATTTTTAGTCAGAAAAGCGCAAATTGAAGATGTTCCTGAAATTGTGAATTTAATGAATCAAATTTTTGGACTCAACCCAAAGGCCGAAGAACAATTCAAGAAATGGATTTCCAATGAAAATTTTTGCGTACAAATCGCTAAAACAAAAACCATTCACAATTCACCCTCTCGCGTCGTGGGCATAGCCTCTTGCTACGTAAACCCATCACTAGATCCACAAAAGTATGCATCCTATGGCCCTGCAGTAGTTGAATTTTTAAAAGATCAAATGGTCGGATTCTTTTTAACCTTGGCCACTGAACCACAATATAGTACAAAGGGTATTGGTCTTGAGCTCGCCAAAATGCAAAGGGATTGGCTCCTCACAAAAAACTGCACAGTTTTGGTCGGAACCAGCTGGGAAAATGGAACTCAAAACAATAGCTCACATTTATTTAAAAAAGGTGGTTTTCAAAATCTTGGTGAAAGCCGCGAATTTATGACCCAACAAAGCCTGCAAAATGGATACGAATGCAGCATTTGCGGTCATCCTTGCCAATGCAAAGCAGTATTTTACGGTTTGAAAATTTAATTTATTACCTATTCACCACATGCTGACTAATGCGAAGATTCCTGCGTGACTTCTTCTGCCTGTAAATTCTCACCATGGCGGTAACGATCGACTAAGCTTTCATCAGTGGTTGGAAACGAAAACAGCAAAGCATGGACGTTGGAACTATCATCTTCTTGAGTCACCGCCACATAGGTCAAATTTTTAATCGTTTCATGGTCAGGATACTCTTTAATAAAATAAACTAAAACATTTCCGTTCAAATCATTGGTTCGCCAAATTTCATCGGCATTTTCAATTGTATCTTCACGTAAAGCTGCAAAATCTTTAAACTGCTGCTGGGGAATATCTTTTTCATTTCTTAACTTCATCATCGAAGAATACAAACCAAGAGCCAAGGGGTCACCCTCGCCCAATGAATCACCCTCAAGTGATCCATCTAAAAACTTTTCAAACTGACGGTCATAGACCAGATCAGTCCTACGATACTTTTCAACAATTTCTGCTTTTTGAGTCGGAAAGTGAGTCAATACGAAAGTTGGAACTTGATCTTCTTCAGACACATAGCAGGCCACCACGTAGTGAAAAAATGATTCATCTTTCTTTTCAATTTTACGAATATAGTAATAGATTGGGAAATCGAAATTTTCTCGTTTCTCTCTCCAAACTTCGTCGGGCTCGTCCAGGGCCATTTCCATTTCTTCTTCAAGTTCAAGCTGCTGGGTGTCTGTGAAATCGTCCTTTGCACGCGAACTCGTGTACTCTTCATCAAGTTCTTCGATGGCTTTTGCAAAATACGCATAAAGATCTTTTTCATTTTCAAAAATAAGACCTGATTTATCATCGATAACGATCAGTTCTTTTTCTTTAACTTGCTTCTTGGATTTTTGACGAGGTTTTGATCGAGCCATTGCTTTTTATTATCGAGACAAAACCCAACGACTTCAAACAATCCTTTCAGAACATGACAGGCACTGTCATACTTTGAATAATTACTCTTGATAAGAAGGAAAAATACCCTCAGCATTAAATTGTGCCATCGCAAGGATGCGAAGGAGGGGGAATGTCAACAATGTCTAAAGGTGCAACAAACAGTGCTGTTGAAGAGAAAGGACTAGAAAGAATGGAAGCTCTATTGAGTCACTCTGCTCTTGGTGTTCATGTTCTGTTCGACAATAAAGCCATCGCCGATGTTCTGAAGGATGTTAAAGACGACAAAGACTTTTACAACTTTGATAAAATGAAAAAAGTCCAAGATGTCATGACAGAACTGGTTGCGAAGAAAACATACTTCGAAAAAGTTTCTTACCTTAAATCCTTGGATGCCGAATCCTACACCATGGTTGTAAGGGCCTATTTTCACATTGTTGAAAATACAGTTCGCGCTAATCATGAATTAAAACACTAGGCACTTACAGACACATTAAGGCCCGCAATGTTCGCGGACTCTTATCTGTTGATGTCAATAATTTGCAGCCCGAATTTGTTTTAGCCTATACAAGTACTGATTCCATCTTTTGAGGTAATGGACCCGCTCTTGCTGACCCAATTCCCGTTCCCGATGATTGCCCTCAAAATAAATCTTCAAGCCAAGTTCTTCAAATTTGCTCAAAAGAACCCGCGTATAGGCCAAACCATCCCAAAACTTACCAAACTTCTGCCCCCTGCAGGCCTTTGTGAGCTTTCGAGCTAAAATCGCCGCAAATGTCCTTAAAAAATTTTGAAACCTTTTAGCATCTTTAAATCTGACCTTCAAATGCAGATGGTTCCCCATATTCACATAGTCCAAAATCTCAATAAAAAATTTTTTACTTCGCTCTCTCAGGATTGAATGAACAAGATTTTTATTTTTATAAAAACTGAGAGCGCCTTGGGCCCTCGACGATTTTAAAACGAGGTGGGTCACTGCCCCTGGCGTCAGTGGCCGCTTGATCTTTCTTCGCTTCTTAAGACTAACCCCGCCATGGGTATTGCGTTTAATGTACTTCAATTCATTTTGAGGAAGAAATCCCAACTGTTGTGTCTGGATTCGCTGACTTGTTTTGATTTGCATATTCGTTTTCATTTGCATGCTCGATTCGAAATTAAGGGGCAATATATTTAAAGTGCTAAAAAAGGTCAATAATTAACTTTATAAAAATGAATTTTTGATAGAGATTTAAAGGACTTATCCAGCTTCTCTGATTTCATATGGTTTCGTCGCATTTCATATTGTTCGCCTGGCTTTAGATGATTACCAATTCACTGAATCCGATGTAAGACAAAGGTCCTGATTAAGACTCTGACAAAAATAACATGTCTTGAAACTTCAATTGGCTGGACTCAAATTCAGGACTAAAAAACCGATAGATTCATATGCGAAATCGTTTTGCATATGTCATTTTTATTTTAATTATTATTTCAATTTCCCCTTTTGGAAACGCCGAGTACCGTGTTTTCAGACACAAAATCACTAAAACGCCACAAGCTCAAAGCCAAAACCAGATACTAAACAATGCCCAATCACCAGCAAGTACAGATGCCACAAAAACTACAGTAACTCCGCAAGCGCCCGCAACAGCAGGATCCCAAGAGCCGACTTTTCGAATCGTCGAAAGTACGCTGGATCCTAATCAATACTTTTCCTATTATCCCCTCGCCATTGATGAAAAGTTAGAAATGATTGCCACCTGGAGATGCTTTGGCCGCACAGATCAGCAAAAACCTTTCTGTCCAAACCCAAAAGAGAAAGTTACACAACTGGCGACTAATCCAGCCAATACTGATGTCACGGCTAAAGATGCGTCAGCACCCGCCACAAATGGCCTCGCGACAAGTCAAGGAAACCCCGCCAACGTAGAAACCAATCGCGCCCCCGCAAATGCAGCAGCGCCGCAGACGCCTCCCCCTTAGGCGCACAATCAGCTCGTCACAACTAAAAATTGTTTCTCTCGCCTCTACGAAGATGGCGTAAGCCAAAATGGAGTGATTCTGCTGTCCTTGAGTTCGTCCATAATTGTTTTGCTTAACTTGACAGACAACTGCTCGATATCGCGGACTTCAAATACGTTTTTATCTATTTCATAAACCCACAGCCTGAGTAGATACGGATGATTTTTAAACACTACCAACCCAAAGAAACCGCCAAAATCATTTGACTCGACATCCAGAAGTAGAAAAGGTCTTTCAATAAGGGACGAATTCATCTTAAGTATTTTTAATAGTTTCGCAGACTGAGGATGATCTGGATGAGGTTTTAATATTGCATGCAAACTCTTCCTAATTGCAGAAGCTTCAGAAGCATTTTTCCATCGACTGAGGTTTTCTATTTGAAGTGAGATTGGCTTTTCTGAAGCTGCACCACAAAGCTGAGCTGACAAACTCAGCACAACAAAGCAAATTGAAACTATCTTGATGTTTTTCATAATTATTCGCCTTCAATAAAAATATGTCGCCCGTCCAATGTAATCCAATGCCCACCGACAGGAATTTTTTTGACTCTTCTTGGACTCCCTAGCTTGACTTTTTTGTCAGCCTTGGAACTTTTCGAAAACTCAACTTCATATTTCAAAACATTTTCTACATACTCATTAATTTCTTTAGATTTAGCAGCTGTGGCCCCTGCTGCTTCTAGATATTTTTTGACATCATCCCATAATGCTGGGTTTCTACGATCTTTGCTCGTCAACGACTGAGCCTTTGCTATCCTACCCTCACCTGCATTGAAGGCTGCAATTGCAAATTTTTTTCGTTCAACAGGGTCTTTCACTGGACTCGTTGAAATTTTTCCAGAAAGAATCGTTTTTTTGCTAAATGCACAATCTTGTATTTTTAAATATTTTGCCGAAGCAGCCGAGGCATTATCGACATCAAATCTTTCATCATTTTTGTACCCTACTTTTAGCCCCATTCTTTTTGCAGTCACGCGCTCTAATTGAAAATCGCCGGCTGCCCCTGCAAGACCGCGAGCTCTGCGATTTGTGCCAAAACTGCTTTCCTGACCATAAATGGCCTCAAGAGTATTGACAGTCAGAGCATCTTCACTGTCAAAGTGGCGAGATGCATTTTCAAGAGCAGTCTTTTTATGCAGAGTTTCCATTTTCAACCAAGGACTAATGTCTGTAAGCTTTTTAATTGTATTTGTTCTTTTAATTGTTTTCTTTTTGGTCACGTCCACCTCAGTATTTGCGACCACATCTTTTTCATATGTTCATATTGAATCGTCAACTTTTTTATTAAACAGTGATTCTGCATATCGAAACCGATCTTGTCCAAAAAATTAATCAATCACTCATGGGCCAGCAAAAAAGAGCCTGTTTAACGATATCTCGGCCATAGCCCGCCTTCAGACCAGCTGCAAAACACAAAACCTTAGACTAGTGTTCCTGCAAAATCCCTCTGTGAAACAAATCTTATGATATTCTTGATTCATGTCTGTCGAAAGCACGAACAAACGAAATGCCTATCAAAATGAGCTGACTGATTTACAAACTCAGTATCAGCAAAAAAAGAAAAAGCTCGTCGATCAGCAAGAGCAAGAGATCGACCAGCTTTCTAGTTACTATGACAAACGCAAAGAATCTGTTCGTGATCAAAACGAAGCCGCCATTAATCATATTCAAGGCAAACAATCTGAAGAGCTTTCAACCCTGCAAGAGCGTCGTAAAAAAGCCCTCGATAGATCAGCCGAACAACTTCGCAAGTCAGAAGATCAGTACCGTGAAAAAACTGAAGCTGTTCAGTCCCACGCTATGGACAAAATTAATAAATACAAAGAAACGACAAATCAAAAAGTCCAAAAAATTACCGAGTCTTCAAATAAACAAGTCGAAGAGATCAAGCAGGACAGCCAAGAAAATATTTCCAAAACAAAAGAAAAATTTAAAAAAGAAATTAACACAACTCAATCAAAGGCCGAACAACGCCTTGAAAAAATTAAGAATGATTCCGAAAGCCGCATCAAGGCCGAAATCTCTGAAGGCGAAAAGAAAAAACAAGAGGTCTTTGACAACAGTCAAAAAGAGCTTTCCCAACAAGAACAACACTACCAAAAACGTTTCGATGAAAAAAAGACCGTCAGCGAAAAGCAGTACAACCGACTTGAAACAGATTACAGTAAAAAATACGACAAGCAACAAAAGCAATGGTTTAGCCGCGAAGAGCGACTGAATAATGACTTTAAAAATAAACTGGAATTTGAAAAAGAGCGCCACACAGAAAATTTGCATCAGCAAAAAAAGCATTTTGATTCTAACTATGCCAATAACGAAAGCGCAAACAAAAGATCATTGCAAATTCAATCCTCTAACTTTGCAAAAGAACTTGTTGAACTCAAAAAGAAATTTTACACGCAAACTGAAAAGTACGCCGGCAAAGAAGAAGATCCTTTTTACAAAGTTCAAGATCGCGGCAGCGAACTGAAAGAAACCCCGAATTTTTACGTGATCGAAGCCTATGTCCCCGAACATGAAAAAGATCAAACTCAGATTGTTGTCCATAAAGACAAGGCCCTGATTTCTGGCCAAAGAAAATTCGAAGATTCAACGACAGATGATATTAAAAAAGTCAGCACAAATAGCTATCAAACATTTAAAGAAGAGTTCAACTTTGAAGAGCCTGTCATCACCGAAGGCATCGCCCGCGAACGCAGCGGCGATTATATGATTATAACTATTCCAAAATTAAGTTCTTTTCGCGGACCCTTTAACAAAAAGGCTTAGTCCCCCGCCCGACAACCTACTCAAAAACAGGCATTAAACTTTCATAAGGTAGCGCACTTCGCGCATAACAAAAGACAAACGATTTTGAAGATCATTTAAAGTTTTAAGATTCATTTCTAATTCAGCCAAATCACTGACATCTTGAACAGGAATATCAGACATTTCGTGATACGTCTGACGAGTTTGCAAAGACGTCTCATAGGACTTTGATGTCACATCAGCAACTGCTGCGTTTTCATTTTGAGCCTGTTGATTTGTATTTTGAATCGCCATGCGCACTCCTGTTTCCAATATTAAAGTCTAGTTCCCTTATTAAAAAAACAACAATCTAAAATAATCCCAATGTAAAAATGACATCCCTCATCAAATCCTCAATCAATATTCACATTTTAAAGCATCTAAATCAGTGGATTGAATTTGAGTTCTATCCGTGTTGCTTGACAAGTAGGTGGCCATTACACTGCCGCCAGAATCCTTATGCTTTAAACCCAAGACATGACCCATCTCGTGCAAAACAAGGGCTTCGATATTGACTCCGCCATCCGCCTGATTTTGATTCCAATAAAAGGTAAAGTCGCGATTATTGATTTTAATATCTGTCTCTTTGATTTGATCACCAACCCAGTAAACCGATGTACGCGCCTGCTCGTTGGATTTATCGCTTTCCCAATCTTTGTAAAAATAAATGACGTTTAAATTATCTTTTTGAACAGAGGCATCACCAACGATGCGTTGGTCAGTATTCACTTCGATCAGTTTGCGGCCAGCAGAACGATTCCAAGATTCCGCCGCAGAGACTATGGCACTTGCATATTGAGCCGGAACACTTTCGTGCAAATGCATTTGAATTGGAATATTTCCTTTCCAAGAGATGCGCTCACCGTAGACGTTTTGCACGAAGCCGCAGTCTTGCTGGGATTTCGGCGAACACGCCTGCAATCCAACAAGAACAACGACAAAAAATGCAGATAGAAGGGCCTTAAACATGCTGATGTTTCTCCTCAAGCCTTACCTAAAGCAAGGGCCAAACCAGGTTGAACAAAATTGATTTCTTAACCTAACCTATTGAAACCCATCGACTTTCCAGGACATCAAAAACATGATTAAACATCTCAAAATGTGACAAGAGTATGCACACCTACCGTCTCAAACTGGGATTTATCGCTAACCCATTGAAAGCCCTAAGATTTTTCACTGTCTACTTCTGATACACCGGGACGCCCTAGGAAACGACAAAATTGCGTCCAACGACATTCCGACACCATTTCGCCAGCAAAAATTCAAGCAAGACCTAGGTCGAAATGAGCGTGGCTATTTAACCACTTAATTTTGCATAGAATTTCTTCTTGGCAAGGCCCTTGCTATATAACTTCAGCAATTACAGTCGGGTTCAAAGTCACCTTCGTGACAATCTTTAAAACCCATAAGCCCATCAACAGTCCCACCTTCCCTGGACGGAGAGAAAATCCTCCTCCTCCAGCTCCGCGCAAAATTGTGGCCTTATGGACACTCTAAGAAAAAGTTATACATCGTTTGACGACAACTCCGCATCTCTTCATGATTATTTCTTAGGAGGTGCTTATGCACACATACAAAAAATTACTATTCACATTTTCAACTGGTTTAATTTTATTCAGCTGTTCAAGCAATCCTCACAAAGCTCAAAAAATTGAAACCGAGATCGACAAAAAAGATCAGGTCACTGGCGACACCTCTGTCGGCATCAACAAAGATGGCAATATGATTGTGCAAAAGAAAGTGGCCATGAACGAAGAACTTCGCCGCATACAATACGAAGTTTATGAGCTCGAAGACCATGTCTATGGAAATCGTAAATACGGATCCCTTGGTCTTTATGGGGTCCTTCGTGATTGTAAAATGCAATCTTCAGATCCTAAATACGGTGGCGATGGCAAACTGAAATGGACAGAACCCATTGACCGTGTCACCGACAAAGAAGAAGACTTCAAAGTTGGAATTGACGAAAAAGCTAAACTTGTTGGTGTCTCTGAAGAATTTTTAAAAGATCGCATTGAACGTTTTCGTGGCTACAAACAAGTTCTGATGAAACGACAAGACGAGTACGAAGAAAAAGTACAAATCTGCAAAGCAGAACTGAAGGCGAAAAAATCCAATTCTGCAATTCCAACGGAAGAAGTGAAGTAATTGTTAATTTAAACTTTCTTTGTAAAGTTTATTTTTGATTTGCTCAATTTCCTCGACAGGAACCTCATAGGGACGGCCGCAGATCTGACAAGTGACTTCGGCCTTTTCTTTTTTATTGATCATATCTTGAAGCTCTTCTAATCCCAAAGTTTCTAGGGCG
>DGYJ01000015.1:2598-10723 GCA_002396665.1 Bdellovibrionaceae bacterium UBA5009 | reverse complement strand
TAGCGAACCACACGGTCCCTTGTGCACGGACAAAAATATTGCACTCGGTGGGGATGATCAATTTCCGAAAATGGAATCCCTTTAAAATACGGCGCTATTAAATCCGTTGGCGTTTTTCCATTTAATATGAGCTCAGAGATACTCTCTTGATGCTCATTCGCATTTTTTTCAATGGCCTCAACAAGCGAGTCTTCGACCCCAGGCATGACTTCGATAATAACTCCACCGGCAGCTTTAACTTTGCCGAAGGTATCTAAGTAAACTCCCAAAGAAACCAGACTGCGAATTTGGTGGGATTGAATAAGATAATGGGCAATGTCTTCGCCAATTTCACCACTCACCAACTGAACACTTCCCTGCTGGGGATGTTTTTGAAAAGGTTGATGTCTAGTCACTGTTAAAGTTCCAGGACCGATGGCTTCTGATAGCTGCAAACCCCTATCGTAATTGGAAGGCTCGTAAATTGGGAATGGAGTGTATCCACGAACATGGCCCTCGAAATGGGCTTCGGCATACACACGACCAAGTAAGCCTTGGCCACGGATATACAAACCCACCTGCTGCCCTTCTTTTAATTGGCTGGCCATCAAAAGTGCACCGACCATAGCACGTCCAACGGCAACTGTTGGCAACGGCAAAGTGCCTTGCAAAACTTGCATTTCACGAACAATCGCTGTGGCATCTACCGCTGCCGCACGGACAGTAAAATCATTTGTGACAAAACGATGCACTTTATTCAAAACGAAAGTCCTTTGTTGATCAAAAAATGGGTTTGTAACAGACGGAGTCAAGTTCGCAAAGTGGACTTTCAGAGTCAAGTCTTTTCAGTTATTGTAATCCAAGTTGAGAGTGGAAATTTTGAAAATGGAGCTCAATATGAAACTGGTTTTATTTCGCCACGGCGACAAGAAAATGGATTCTTTTACAGACCCAGATTTGAGCCCAAAAGGCCACTCACAATCCCAAAAAATTGTTGATGAGATTTTATCAAAAAGAATTTCAACACCAGATGTGCTTATTTCTTCTCCGCGCAAAAGGACTGCACAAACTTTGCAAAAAACTGCTGATCGATTCAAACTTAAAATACTTCAAAAAGCAGAGCTCGATCAAAGAGGGCCAAAAGAGTCTCACAACGAATTTCGAAAACGCATCCAAGGTTTTTTGATTACTTTGCAGTTAGATTATGCCGATGCGAAAACTATTTTTCTTTGCACCCATATCGACTGGGTCGAAGAATTTATGAACATTATTGAATCATCGACAGACTTATCGCAGGCGCAATTTCAAAGTTTCGGCACTGCCCAGTGGGTCGAGTTTGAAAAAAATGATCTTTGGGATGTCGTTCGCTATGGACAGGTGAACCCCTAATGGCTGAACTTTGGTGCATCGGCAGAAACTACGCGGAACATGCAAAAGAACTTGGCAATGAAGTCCCCACGGAACCCCTGATTTTTCTAAAATCTGGTCAATGCATGACCCTGGGACATGAAATCCAATGGCCCGAATGGGCCACGGATGTCCATCACGAAATTGAAATTGCTTTTAAAGTGGGCACTCAGATGCAATTTTCAAAAGTGGCCTTAGCCCTGGATCTGACCGAAAGAACAAAGCAAGGGCTGCTTAAAAGTAAAGGTCACCCCTGGAGCTTAGCTAAATCCTTTATCGGATCAGCTCCCATTTCAAATCCTGTGGATTGGCCTGCTCAAAAATTCAATTCGGTCAGTGGAAAACATGAGCCCTACAACGAAGATGAAATTCTTTCGTGGCCACTGATTTTAGAAATCAACGGCGAGCTTCGACAAAAAGGAAGCCTTTCGCAAACTGTCTTCAAACCCGAAGTGATCAAAAATTACGTCAAAAAACATTTCCCTCTGCATGCTGGGGACTGGATATTGACTGGAACCCCTTCTGGAGTCGGTTCTTTGACTGTTGGCGATCAATTAAAGGCCCAATGGGGCCCTGCTAATGCCCCTGTCATTCAATGGCATTGGACAGTGGGTTCTCCTCTGAAAAACACTTGAACTTCTGCTCTACCAGGGACAATATGGGGCCTCAAATTTTTCTTAAATTCATGAGGTAAAACCATGTCTGATCAAAAGCTGATTCAATCTAAAGGTGAAGAAATTCTTCGACGCATGGAAGGCGCTAGCAAAGTGTCTTTGTTCAGTAAAGATTTCTGGTACGGCTCGATCATGGATTGGAGCATGAAGAACGAAAAATTCAAAACCAATATGTTTCGCTTCGTGGATGTTTTGCCTTCACTGAATTCTGGATCCGATGTGGCCCAGCACTTAAAAGAATATTTTTCTGAAAACGGACAAGAACTTCCGTCTGTTTTTAACGTTGGACTTGGCCTGGGATCACTGGCTCCAGGATTAATGGCAGGGGCCATTCGAAAAAATGTCACCCAAATGGCCAAAATGTTTATCACTGGTGAAAATCCCGACGAGTGCCTCAGCGTCCTTAAAAAAACACGAAAAAATAAAATGACTTTCACCGTCGACATTTTAGGCGAAGCCACTCTGAGCGAAAAAGAAGCCCTTGAATACCAATCCCGATATATGGAATTGATCAATGGCCTTGCAAAAGAAGCCCAATCTTGGGATGAAATTCCACAGATTGACCGCGACCACGAGGGCCCAATTCCGAAGGTCAATGTGTCTGTCAAACTGACCGCTCTGTATTCACAAATCAATGATAAATCCTGGGATCAAACGAAGTCCGTTTTAAAAGAAAGACTTCGTCCGTTGCTTCAAACAGCCATGATCAAAAATGTATTCTTGAATTTGGACATGGAACAGTACGCAGTGAAAGATCTTACGATCGAAGTATTTAAAGAACTTTTGATGGAGCCCGAATTTAGAAATTACAAATTTTTTGGCTGCGTGATCCAAGCTTACTTAGTGGACTCTTCAAGTGATATTAAAAAATTGATCGAGTTTTCAAAAGAACGTGGGACTCCGTTTACAGTTCGTCTAGTGAAAGGTGCCTACTGGGATTATGAAACCATCGATTCGTCCCAAAGAAATTGGGCCGTCCCTGTTTATACTCAAAAAGCTCAAAGTGATGCCAATTACGAAGTTTGTGCCAAGTTGTTACTTGATGCCCATAAAACTATTCGTGTGGCCTTAGCTTCGCACAATGTTCGCACCATTGCCGCAGCCCTTGTTCATGCTGAAAGTTTAAATTTACCCAAGGAAAGTTTTGAAATTCAAATGCTGTATGGAATGGCAGAACCCATTAAAAAATCCTTGGTCGATATGGGTTACCGACTTCGCGAATATGCCCCAGTGGGTGAACTGATCCCAGGCATGGCCTACCTAGTACGTCGACTTCTTGAAAACACATCGAACGAATCTTGGCTGCGTGGAAAATTTGCCGAGGGGCAAACAACAGAAGTCCTGTTGCAAGATCCAAATCTTAAAGTCAAAGCCAGCGAAAACCCGAATGCAAACTCTGTTCTCAAAGCTAAAGATTCCCCCTCGTTCAAAAAATCAACACCAGAAAAATTTGAAAACGAAGCCCTGCTTGATTTTGCTATCGCAGAAAACCGACAAAAAATGATGAATGCCCTTGAAGCAAAACGAAAAAAGTTAGGCTTACTGATTGCTCCGAAAATCAATGGCCAAACTGTCCCAACATCGCGAACTTTAGATCGTATGAACCCTTCAAAATCATCTGAAGTTGTTGCTAAAGTCGGCTTAGCATCAACTCAAGATGCAGAAAAAGCCATTCAGCTGGCCCACGCCGCGACGAAGAAGTGGAAAAAGGTCAGCGCAGCGGATCGTGCAAAAATTTTAGATAAAGTAGCTGATATCATGACCGAGCGTCGCTTTGATTTGATTGCAACTCAAGTTTTAGAAGTTGGTAAGCCTTGGGCCGAAGCTGATGGTGACATCGCTGAAGCCATCGATTTCTGTCGCTTCTACGCCAACGATGCGCGAAAAATTTTTCAAGATCAGCGTGTGGGCCATGCCCCTGGTGAAACAAGCCATTATATTTATCAAGCACGCGGAGTCACTGTTGTCATTGCTCCGTGGAATTTCCCATTGGCCATTCTTGCTGGCCAAGTCGTATCAGCGCTTGTCACTGGAAATCCTGTGATCATGAAGCCCGCAGAACAAAGTTCGTGGGTGGCCTGTGAACTGATGGATATGCTTTTGGAAGCCGGTGTCCCTGCTGATGTTCTTCACTTTATTCCAGGCCTAGGCGAAGAAGTTGGTGAATATTTAGTGAATCATGCCTTAACAGCAACGATTGCATTTACTGGCTCAAAAGCTGTTGGCCTTCATATCCTTCAACGGGCTGCCATCGTTCAACCGGGACAACAGCATGTCAAACGCTGCATCATTGAAATGGGTGGCAAAAATGCCGTGATCATTGATACCGATGCAGACCTTGACGAAGCCGTTGATGGAGTCCTTTACTCGGCCTTTGGATTTTCTGGTCAAAAATGTTCTGCCGCAAGCCGCGTGCTTATCTTAGAAGATATTTACGAGCGCTTTACTGAAAGACTTGTAGAGGCCGCAAAAAGCATCCACATCCGTGCCGCCCATGACCCTGAAGCCTATCTGGGCCCAGTGGTTGACCAAGAAGCTTTCGAAAGAATTTTAAAAACAATTTCTGAGTCAGAGAAAGTTCACAAGCTGCTTTTTAAACCTGATGTTCCGCAGGGGGGCTACTATGCGCCGCCAACTTTGTTTGGCGATGTTCCAGCAAACTCTGCCCTGGCCCAACAAGAAATTTTTGGACCAGTTGTTGCTTTAATCAAAGTTAAAAATATTCAAGATGCCGTTGAAAAAGCGAATCAAACAGAATACGCACTGACTGGTGGTTTATTTTCAAGAAGCCCCGCCAATATTCAGTACGTCAAAGAAAACTTAGAGTGTGGAAATATGTATATCAATCGCGGCATTACTGGAGCCATGGTTGATCGCCACCCTTTTGGTGGTTTTAAAATGTCTGGGGTTGGTAGTAAAACTGGAGGCCCCGACTACTTAAAACAATTTGTCGAGCCCGTCGTTGTGACTGAGAATACTTTACGTCGTGGTTTTGCGCCCAGCGAAGAATAATGGCGCCTTATACAGCATTGCCATAGCCATTCCTAGCAGCCCGCCACCGATGTGGGCTGTGTAGGCAACGCCTTCTGACATCATATCACTTGACCCAACCCAATCCCCAAGGTCTGAAACAAAAAATGTTAAAACCATCAACAGGGGCGACAAATAAATCATCCCGTAATGACCTTGAAAGGGTGATAAAAAGTAAAAGTAACGAATCCTTTTTTTTGTTTCGCTCAGTGCATAGAACATCATCAAGGCACTAATACTTCCACTGGCCCCAACAACAGGAACAAAGGTATCAGTTTGTTGGGATAGATAAAACCACCCACCAACAACCCCACCTAAAATGTAAACAAGCGCCACCGTGTAGACGGAAAACATTCTTTCTAACAAAATTCCGACAAGCATTAAAAAAATCATATTGCTGAGCAAGTGATACAAATTCGCATGACTAAACTGATAACTAATCCAATTATTAAAATGATTTTGGATCGTACTTAAACCAAGTCTGGTTAAATTTTCGGAATTGTACTGTTGGAAAAATTTTTTGCATAAATCTTTCCAATATTTCAATTTGATTTGATCACCAGAATATTCAGTTTCGTCAATTGAGCTTAAAAAAGCGTGATCTTTCAAAGCCAAAGCGCCAAATCTTCGCATCTGTAAACCGTCATCTTTTGAGTACTGTCGCGAATTGCTCCACAGTTCTGAACTCACATTTTGATGCTCTATATATTCCATGTATTTTTGCCCAGTAAAAACAATCATTTCATTATCAAGCAAATGGGAATTATAATTTGTTTTTTCAGCATCAAGAAAAAATGAAATGAACAATACACAATTGACCAGTATTAAAGAAATTGTCATTGGGCTGGACTTAAAATATTTAATGAAGTCAGGAAATGGAAAAATCATTTTGAAATTTCCATTCGTTTTAAAAATCTTTTTTGAGCCTCCAGAACACCCTTGTCAACTGGCTGAATTGTATTTTCAAACAATGAGGCTGGCGACCTTGATTTTTGCTCAAATGATTTCAAATAGACCGAAACATACTCTTTCACATAACGCTGAAACACGAGGGGCTCTTCGCTAACATCATCTAGAGCCAATAAAAGTTCAGAGTTATCCATCAGGACAATCTGATTTCCTGGTTTGTTTGAATTTTTATTCTGCACATTTGCACTGTTTTCACGAGCAGCGTTTAATCTTTGATCTAAAAAATAAATTTTTGAAGATAAGGATGTTAATTCATTTTGCGAAATTTTCTGCCCGCTCAACAATTGACAAAATTCTTTTGACTTATATTTCGAATCATTCGAACAAATTTCTTTTTTATACTCAGCTTTTAAAGAGAGATCCTCTGTTAACAATGAGGCCGCAAAGTAGGCCATCTCGGGCTGATTTTTGTATACGTTTTCAGTGTCTAATATCTTACGTAGACAGGTTGAATATTCTTTATCCATTATCCATAAAGTTAATGCTCTGTCGATAAGGCCAACTTTTTGATTTTTAAATTCACTTAGCATTTCACAACTTTTGCCAAAATCATTTTGTGTATAAGTTGAAGTTTGCACTGTCGTACTTAAATTAAAAACCTGCATGAAAAACAACAGATAGATCAATAAAAAACTTATCGAAGTCCACTGTTTAATAAAACGCACTTCGAAAGGCATTGGTGCATGCTCACCCTTCTCTTTTAAAGTGTAGACAGTTGTATCGCTCCAACGGTCATAAAATGTACTTCGTTTATGATGGCTAAAAATTTCTAAAAGTGGTGCGCCAAACAATAAAAAAGAAATCCATGGGCCCGCAATACGAATCCATGCCTGCATAAAGCTTAAACGGCCTTTTTGATGATTGGTGACACGAAGTGAAAACACAAGCTGCCCTGGGGTGGCACTGTAAAACATTAAAAAAATTGTCAAAATTAAGAAATAGACAGAAAAATAAATAAATCCCCATTGAAGAATGGATTTCAATATTTCGGAATCACTATTTGAATTTAAAAAGATTGATTTTAAATCCTTCAGAAAACCAACTGCAAAAAGTCCACTCACCGGCGAAGTCACAACAAAATCAAAAGCAAATGATAGGAATCGATCAGACGGCGAAGGCATTTGAATTTTTTTTGAATTTTGATCTTGAAATGAGTTTGAAATATCTGCAATAACCATGAGTTTTCATCGGCAAAACCCATGGTCTTCTTAAGATAGAAACTAATTTATTATTATTTAATTTTATGAACTAAACTTTGAATTGTTCCGTCAGCATTAACATCAAATTCGGCAAGACCTAGGACTTGGTTTTTATTGCTCAAAATCTCATAGGTCATCTTTGACCCGTCTTTTTGCAATAAACGATAATGATCTGAATTTGAATTTAAATACCTTTGATATTCACTCAAAAAAAGCTCGGGCTTAAGTGATGGTGCAGAATCTGATCCATTAAACTCTAAGGATATCAATTGTCCTTTTTGAAAATTGGCGCTGTATTTTCCTTCAAGAACTCCATAAACCAAATTGTCACGGTCATTGGGCTTAGAGGCCACTTTAGAGCTCTGATCAGCTTCTTGAACAGCCAACTCTTTGGCCCACTTTTGTTCCCAGTCGTACTCTTTTTTAAAGTCTTTTAATTCGAGGCTTGCGACTCCGCGGGCAGAGCCTTCTTTTTGGATTTGCTGCACATTCTTGATCCACTCATTCATCACAAGTGTAACTAAAAATACTGATGCTAAAGAAATTGATAGTATCGATTTCTTTTCAGCCGATTGATTCATCATTCGAACTCGCAATGATTTTTTAGTTGGGAATTCAAGAATTTGATTCTCGTTCTGAGACATGCAGACTCCTTATGATTTAATTCTACACAAGTTCCATCCATTTGTCTTGCGAGATACGGGCCAATCCAGACCATTTGTATTCGGTTTTCATTCTTGGCAACTGTTTAGCTCCTCGACATACGTCTGATTTTCTTTAGACAATTGCGATGCATCTGATTCTTCGAAGAAAAACACCTACAAGCAGAACAGTCTCAATTTGAAACAGTTCATCCCACAAAATATA
>DGYJ01000015.1:0-2429 GCA_002396665.1 Bdellovibrionaceae bacterium UBA5009 | reverse complement strand
ATATAAGTTCAATTTTACTTTTCAGAAATAGACTTGGAAATCCAAGTGTCGACTCCATTTTCAAAATCCTCTTTGTTCATGTAAAGGACTCGGTCAGGTCGAACACCCTCGCCTTCAATCACTTTCCCTTTAGCACTTTTATAAAGGGCCTCTGGAATTGATATTTTGACACCTTTTCCAAACTGCGGGCTCGCATACCACGTCCCGACAAGAAGTTGCCCAGAACTCACACTTCCAAATATTTTTGCATCCCTAAATTCTAAAAGTGCCTGGGCCACCATTTCAGCGGTACTTGCGGTAGCATGGTCCACCAAAACAATGATCTCAAATTCAGCTCTGTTAAAGGGCGTAAAGGGCGAATCCAATTCCTGCCTTATCGCTTTTATCCGTGGAGCTTTCATTTGAGGCGTTTTTACCTGTGAGACTTCTTTTTCTGCTAAGGCTGGTATCTGAAGCTCCACAGCAGAAGAACTTTCAATCATGGCCAATTGCTTTTCATCATCTATCTCGTTGCTTAAGATGGATATCTTTTCATTGGCAAATCGCGGACGTTCCAAAGATCCGATTTTTTCTTTTGGATCAAGAAATAATGATAAAAATCTTAGTCCCGCAACAAAATTGCCGCCAGCATTTTTTCGAAGATCAATAATGAGCCGATTTTTTTTATTACCATTGCCCACTTCCAAGATCTTTGCTGAACCTGAACCGGAATTGGAGCCTGAATTTGAATTTAATCCTGAATTAGAACCGGAGCTTGAATTTGATCTTAAAGCTGAGCTTGAATTTGATCTTAAATTAGTTTGTATCTTTAATAATTCAGATGACAATATCTTCATTTTTTCATCACTGAAATATTCAGCCCGAAAAGACGGGACTTTTAAAATTGCAGCACGGCGACTTAAAATTTTAAATTGTGCAGACTGGTCTTCTTTCATTTCAATAGCTTCAATTTTAATTTTTGAAGTTATCTGTTTTCTTCTCAGCTCATAAACACCAGTTAATTTTTCGGCACTTTGTGGGTCCGCAGTTTCTGCGTCGATGGACAAAACGTGATCCCCCATCCGGATACCTTTTTTTTCTGCAGGCGAATTTGGCAGCACACTGGTCACAATAAGCAGTCCATCGATAAACTCTGATTTTATTCCCGTGGTTTTTCTTTTTTCAGTCCAAATTTGCTCAACCTCTGACGGAGTATAGATTTTAAGATGGGAAACATGGAGCTGGTCGAGCCTATTTTGAAATCGGAATAAATCTTTTCTTTCAAGATCTTGATCGAATAGATTTTTAAATTCATGACGGCACTTGATAGCCCAGGGGAGAATCTTTTCGTCTGGTAAATAAATTTTTGCAGCTACAAAGTCACAGGCCTTTGTCAGACGATTCTCTTTATTGTTTTTAAAAAATGACAGTAGTCCAGACCCATTGCCGTCTTGAAGAAATGACGATCCATACTCTGCCGAGTACCAAAGGTACATCATCAGAAATGAAAATAAAAAAAGGGCCCCTGAAAAGGCCCTTAATTTAATTTGTCTCGAATTCAAATTATGCAGCTTCAACTTTGCGTTTACGGGCTGCTGAAGGATCGATTTGATATTGTTTTACTTTACGGTACAAAGTTGCACGACCAATTCCCAAAGCTTTTGCAGCTTCAGTCAAATTACCTTTGTATTGAACAATGGCATTTTCAATGGCTTTAGCTTCTAGATCATCCATTTTTTGTACATTCGCAGAAGACTGCACTGGTGCAAATGGCAAAACATTATTTGCTGAATATTCATTTGTTACGGGATGATTGCCTGTCGATAAAGCTGGCACACCTTGAAGCAATTGCTGTCTGAAGAATACATTGTCTAAACCTTCACGCCATTGATTTGGTGAATAAACTTGAAAGCTACCGCCGGTGCCCTCAGTTCCTTTTTTTGCCTTTTCGATATGCTCTTGATTTTCGCTGACGACGATAAAAACTGTTCGAGACATTCAATCCTCCCTTAATGGTGCAGTCTGATACATTGTTACGTACCTTTTCTTTATCGGTGAATCATTGTGAGAATTGAGACTTTTTTTCAAAAAAATGAATTATTTTGTATCTGATTGAAACAACTGGTGATTTTAAAGCACCCCAACTGGCATATATTCTGCTTGGACCTGTTCATCCACTGTTCTCTTATTGTTTCCACTGTTCTCTTACTGTTTCCACTGTTCTCTTACTCTTTACCCACTGTTCAGCGACTATTTCGAGCCTCAAAAGATATCAAGCTTCAATTGCAAAGCCTAAATTGCAAAGCCTAAATTGCTTGCCATTGAGATGCCCCTTATCACCACTGACCTAATCACCTCCCTCCTCTCCACCATAGTCCAGCTAAGTGATCTCGAAGGCATGCCATAATATTAAGATGGCCCCCTCATATCCCATTCCCATTCCCATTCCC
>DGYJ01000018.1:80646-86076 GCA_002396665.1 Bdellovibrionaceae bacterium UBA5009 | reverse complement strand
CACTCGGTTTTGTTCATCGTAGACCCAATATGCTTTGATCGCTGTGCCTACTTTTTTTGAAAGTCTGCGGTTTAAACCATCCATTGTATAGTACACTTTTTTTGTGCCTATAAAAATAGATTTTAAATTCCCGAGCTCGTCAAAATTTGGTGTTGTTTTAACAGTGCCAACTGTTTTTAAAGTCATCTCGCCGTTGAGATTGTACGCATAAGTTGTCCCGTTGTAATTCGTTAAACGATCTTGAGCATCATATGTTGCCGTGATCGCCGTGCCACCTTGACTTCCAGAGGTGCGGTTGCTGTTGCCATCGTAAACATAATTACTGTAAGGCGCAGAGTTTTTTAAAACTGTCGTCAATCTGCCAGCACTATCATAGGTGTAATCGAAAACATTTGTAACACCTTGGACAGTTTCTGATTTTGTAATAATTCGTCCCAATGAATCCCGCGTGTAGCTTTGTGAAAACAAAGTCGTAGGTGTCCCCGTGGTGGTCGCGTGATAGTTGACCGTGTACGTTGCGAGCTCACCAAAAATAGGATCATAGGTCATCACTTCTTTTATTTTATCAAGAGTAGTCCCCGTCACCAAACCAGTACTTGGGCTTCTGGTTAAAGTTTCATTGCCTGCGGTGGTTAGCAAATTGTCATTGTCGTAGGCAAAGTTAACAGCGCTGGTATTGGTGCTAACAAAACCCGTCACAGTGCTTGTGGCCATAAGGAAATCATTATTTAATGTGTAATCATAGCTTCCCTGAAAAGCTCCAGACGAAATAATTGTGTTTGAAAAATACGCGGGTCTGTCGCCGATGTAACCAATGGACATCCACATGTCATTACTTGTGCTAATCGTCGACAAAAGCCCGTCAGCATATGTGTAGGTATAATTTCTACTTGCTGTATTGATCGTGGACAACAAACCAGAAACCGCATCATAACCAAAACTAATTGTCTTCGCATCGGGCCTTGTGATCAGGGTTAATCTTTTATCGTTGTCATAACTATACTGTGTGGTCACATTGGATGTTCCAAGTGCAGGTGGCGTATAGCTAGAAGTTAAATCAAAATTGTTAAATGCAAAACTGTGATTTGGTTTCGTCGGCGGAGTAACCGATGATAAATTACCATTTAAATCGTAATTGTAATTAATCACACGGGTATCGGGTAAAGTTTGCGAAACAAGACGCCCACTTAAATCATAACCAAAACCCGTCACTTGGTTCGCAGGATTTGTGACCGAACTTAAAAAACCTTCGACATTGTAAGCCAAACTTGTAGTCCTCGTGCTTTGAGTAATTGATGAAAGCCTACCCCTACTGTCATAGCCATAATTCACAGGTGCAAAGCTTGCAAATTGTTGCGAAGTCATTTTACCAAAAGTGTCCGTGGTAATATTTGAAACCCTTCCCAGTGGACTTGTGATTGTGTTCAAACCAGTCCCAGGACTATAAACAGACGTTGTACTTTTCGAGTTCGTTGTCGCAACCTTCGTCAGACTTTGATAACTAAATGGATCAGCCCCTGGTGTGTTAGATCCCCAGTTTACGGTTTGGGTAACATCTGTAATTTGATTTGTTGTACCAGAAAGTAGCTTAGTAAAATGATGTGTCCTTGCATACATACCTGACATTCTTTCATCATCTGTATAGCTTTCCGTGTATTGAAGTCGATTATTGTAGCGACTGCTACCAAAGGTTGAATTCTTTGAAAAGTATATTCTTGATGGTCCTGTCGACTGATTGTTTGAAATTGTNNTTTCGGCCCCGCTAGCATCTGTGTAATTAACAAAATTTTCAGCAACACCTTCTGCAGATATTGTTGAAATTTTTCTTTGGCCTACATTTGTACTTTGAACTAATTGTAAAAACGAATTCCCCAACTGATCTTTAAATAAAAAGCCATCACTGTCATAGGTCATGGTCGATACTTGACCTTTTGGCTTTTGAAAAGTTTGCATTAAACCACCACTTCCATAATATGAAATATTAAAAATTTCATTATTTGGATTAGTGACACTTGTTAAATAGCCACTGGCATTTAAACCAAGTGTCGTCACTTGGCCATAGGGTGAAGTAATGCTTGTTGGTTGACCAGTGCCATTTCTGCTCACGGTTAAGACATTATTATACGAGTCTACGATAGATAAAATCCTATCCGAAGAATCATAATTAAAATTATAAAGCACTGCTCCCGTTAAAGCATTTTTTGTTTGCAAGTGTCTGCCATTGATATCAAAAATATAAATTTCATCGCCGCCACTCGAAGCTACTAAGTATTGATTTGAAATTAATTTGGCATTCACCGCCTGCTCACCAGAACTTCCATAATAGACTTTCTTTTCTGTCGTCGAATAAAAATGTAGATTTGAAAAATTCCATCCCCCAAGGCCAAGATGATTAACGCCGTAACTTCCAATTTGATAGTTTTGAATAATTGGATAATCAGCGGCCCCATTAGAATAGGTCATTGAAATTTTAACTGATGCCGAAATCTTTCCTTGGACAATTTGACCGTTATTGTCTAATCCATCCCATACAAAATCATAATTTAAATTAGGAGTAGCTGAAAAACTTTGTGTAAAAACCCTACCCGCAACTGTAACTTCTAAGCCCACACCACTAATATTTGGATCTGGAGTAGCGCTTAGCAATGGTATATGTAACGTATTATCACCAATTCGACTATGAGTTCTATCTGATCTGTAGTGTAAAGAAATTTCGCTTCCAACAAGGGGAATGGATTCGCCCAATGTTTGGGTTTCAACATCAATAATTGAGCCCTTCGCAGTTACTGGACAAATAGGCGTTTGTGGTGGCCTAGCCGGGGACTTATAATCATCTACTGATACGTAGCAAAAACCTGTAAATAATGGTTGAGATGAAACCCAGCATCCGTACGCAAATAACAAAACAGTGCCACCTCCTGGCTGTTCGTTAACATCTAAAACGTACGGGGACCTTAACTCCCACCCTTGTGGTGCACCGTTTGGATAATTAATATTTAGATAATATTGGCATATTTGAAGTTTGCTTTGATAGTCTTGCTCACACCCCGGCGACAACGCATAGGCCGCGGCTTTTTCTGCAAAACTAAAAAATAAAAGTAAAGTAATAATAAACACAGAAATTTTCATAGAAATTCCTTAATCAAAGATAAATCGTTTTTATAGGTTTATCCTGAAGCGAAATTTTTAAAAATCAAATTGATTTATTAAGTTTGGACTTTTTTGTAGGGTCCGGCATTAGGACCTAAAGGTTAGATAGCAAATCTTTAGTCCAAGAAAAATAAAAAGGCCGACTTTCATCGGCCTTTTCAATTAATGTTGGTTAACTAAAAACTTACCTTAACGAAATTCCCGCTGTCACAGCTTTTACAGCATCAATCATTCCGAAGCCGTAAACGTTATTTGGTATTTGTGCTCCAGCAACACCGCCACAACTTTGTGTAGCTTTAACATTTGTTGCTGTTTTTTCTATGATCTGTGTTGTTAGATCAATTTTTCCAATCAACTCTGGGCGCGCAGACCACATCAGGGCCACAAGTCCCACCACGTGGGGGCCTGCCATGGAAGTTCCATCCCAACCGCCTTCGTAGCGACTTCCAGGAACAGAAGATCGAATGTTTGTTCCAGGTGCAACAATGTCTGGCCCAATGCCGCCGTCAAATTTTGAAGGTCCACGGCTTGAAAAGTTTGCGATTCGACCACCAGCACCCATCGCGCCGACAGACAAAGTCATCTGCGAATGTGTCGCAGGTTGTGCACCAATGGTTCCACAATTTGGTCCTTCGTTCCCAGCGCTGGCCACAACCATAATTCCGGCTGTGTATAGTTTTTGTAGCACAGGAAGAATTTCTTCGCCTTCACAGCCTTCATCTTTTGGGCATCCCCAAGAATTATTAATTACATTCGGAGCCATTGAAGGCTGACCATCACGAAGCGAATCCCCACCATAGGGATATGGCGCAAAGAAGTATTCAAAACATTCGATGTAACTTGCAGGCGTTCCTACACCGCGGTCCATATTACGACAAGCCATCCAACGGGCCTCTGGCGCAACTCCGATTTTGTTATCTTTTCCGTCGTCACCAAGAACAGTTCCCATGGTGTGGGTTCCGTGACCTTGGTCATCGCATGGTTCTTTCGAAGAATATCCACAGGGATTTCCACGCGGTATTGAATTTAAAGATTTGTGAATTGCATCGTGCCAGTTGTATTCATGCTGAACACCACGCGCAGAAGACCCACGGTATTGTCGCACCAAAGCCGGGTGGGTCCACTGAACACCCGTATCTTGTCCAGCAACAACAATTTTTTGTCCTTTCACATTAAGTTCATTCCAAACTTTATCTGCACCGATGGCCGCAAGATTGGGCTCGATCCCACGCACTAGCTGACGTTGGGCAAATACATTTTTAGGCAAATCTTTTTTCATAAAACCTTGGTTCAAAGTGATTTTGCGAACCTCTGGTCTTTTTTGTAATTCCATAGCTAATTCTTGAGTCGCATTTTCAACTAGGATCATATTTGTGATGTAATAAGATTTTGTTTGAAATCCTTTAGAGTGGATCAACTGCAAAATATTTTGTTGTGACTTCGATGCATTTCGAGTCAGCTCTTGATACAACATTTTATGACGCATTTTCGGTTGCGTGATTAAAAAATATCTTTGTAAAGATGGTTCGGACTTTAAAAACACCAAAATATCAGATGCTGGTTTCACCTGGGCCTGGGCCCAACCGCTAACAAACAATAGAACCACTGTTAATACAGAATAAATCTTCATAATTCCCCCTCAAGGCTTTATTAACTCGTCGATAATTTAAAAGGTCAAAGCAAATCATAGTCTTAGGGCCAGAATTTGACTGTTCTAAAAGGTCTGATTGCTGTGGCCTTAACCGATTGATCAAATAAGGTTGTCTTTAAAGAGTAGCCCTGAAGCATGGAGGCGATATGGGTTCCGATTTAAAAAATGATTTATTCCAAGCCGTTGATTTAAATGAAGAAACATTTGGATCAGAGTTTACGAAACTGATCGAAAAGCATGGTTTTAAAGAAGAAACTTTAACCTTAGATCAATTGCGCATCGTTTTGGCAGACGAAATTCAAGATCTTTTTCTAGAAATCAAAAAGTCTTCTTAAACAGTATTCAATAAAAAAGCCTGAATGTTTGTGCATTCAGGCCTTAGTAAAATTTAATTTAACAATGTTAAATCAACTTAAATGTCGACTATGCTCTTTCAACAGCGATGCTCAATTGAGCTTCTACGCCTTCAGCATAACGGATGATGGCTTTGTGTTGACCCAATACTTTGATTGGTTCTTCAAGATGGATATCGCGACGATCAATTGAAAAGCCTTGTTTTTGCAATTCTTTTGAAATGTCCGTTGTTGTTACAGTTCCAAACAATTTGTCTGTTTCACCAGCTGCAGCTT
>DGYJ01000018.1:78238-80487 GCA_002396665.1 Bdellovibrionaceae bacterium UBA5009 | reverse complement strand
CCTGTTTCACCAGCTGCAGCTTTAAATGACAATGTGATGCCATTGATTTTTTTCAAAAGCTCTTGGCGTTCTGCAATCGCTTTTTTCTTTTTAGCTTCAGCTACGCGCTTTAAATGTTCCCATTCTTTTACACGAGTTTCAGTAGCTTCAGAGGCAAGTTTTCTTGGGAAAAGAAAATTACGAGCAAATCCTTCTGATACATTCACTAAATCTCCAACTTTACCGATGTCTTTCACGTCTTTTTGTAAAATGACTTTCATAAAACCTCACTTTTAAATAGAGTTATCTGTTTTTTCCAACTGTTGGGATTTTCTAAATCTTTGGCGGAAATCCAACCAAAAATCGACAAAACCAACAAAACTAAGTACAAAAAATAAATGACCCACAAATACAAAATAGGTCATAAATCTCATAAAAAATCCTGCCTTTAACGACTTCAAAAAAAACTCTGTGATCGCCAGTCCTTGAAAAAAATAAAGAACTGAAAAAATAACCACAAGGTTTTGTCCAAAATGCAAAAGCATGGGGTTGCCAAAATTCACAACTGTTAAAAGAAGTGACGTTAAGCTTGCCCAAACAAAAAAGTCTGGCCACTTGATTTCCATCATATTCACCTGCGAAACATATCTTTCGCGGGGAAGTTGAAACCAGTGAAAAACTCTTTTTTCAAAAACCAAACCTAATCCAAGATGCAAAATCACAATGACCGAAACCACTGATGGTAAAAAATGAAAAAGCCCTTCGGCATCAATTTTTAAACCCGGTGATGTCGCTTGAATTTGTTGTAAAAGATCTTTTAACAGATCCATACGCGATTGTTCGGTGGTAATGTCCAATTTACTCAAAAGATACATTCCGCCAGCCCAAATTGTTGAAGTCCCCGCCAGCATTGATACCAGTCCGTTGATCCACCAAAGAGTTCCACGTTTTTCTAATTCAAGATGCAAACCTAAACTAAGCCACAATCCTGCAATCAATACGATCATTGCAATGGATTGTAATCCCCAAAACGCTAAACACAAAAGTGCGCCCAAAGCCCAATAGGCTATCGAGCCATAGGTTTTTTGCAGAGTTCTTAAAAAAGCCCCTCCAAAAAACAAAGTTAACACAGTCATGATCACACTCAGTGAGCTCAGTAAAATGAACTTTTGAGGTGTAGCGCTACGGGAAATCATAGACAAAAACTATTCTGATCTTTCAGCGCGGGCTGCAGCCATAGCATTACGGCGAGCCAATGCTTTTGCTTCACGCTCTTTTTCGCGTTGTGCAGATTCAGTTAAACCTTTTTTGAAAGTTTCAAGGTGTTTAGCCAAAGAAATTCTTTCGTCTAAGCGAGTGTGCATAAAGCGCAAAACTTTATCGTTGATTCTCATGGTACGCTCAAGCTCTGCTATCGCTTGTGAATCAGCTTCAAAAAGCGTGTGAAAATAAACAGCTTTTTTCAATTTTCCAATTGGAGTTGCTAGGTTTCTTTTTCCCCATGTTTCCAAGGAGTGAATAGAACCTTTGTAACCCTGAATTGTTGCTTTGTTTTTGCGGAACAGCTCTTTTTGATCTTCAAGAGATGTATCGGGGTGAACTAAAATAACGGCCTCATATGGTCGTTTGACCACAACGTCTGTTTTCATTTTATTCCTTTCGGTTAAAGCCTCTTACCCATGTAAGAAGCAAGGCTCAGTGGTCATAGCATGGCTAACGTCTAAGAACAAGGTCCTGGTTTGCTCTTCACCCGTCTTTAATTTAAGCTATTGAAATGAGTCTTATTCTTGAAGTTTTGGATGGCCCACAAAGTGGACAAAAAATACCCCTAGAGACAGCCAGTTACTTGAACTGGAAACAGGATATAATCGAGCTGGGCAACGAAGCCCCGGGCGAATCCCATGCTTTGCTCTCAAAAAATACCAAAGGGCTTTTGTTCTTAGAATCCGCATCCGATGGAATTCAATTAGAAATCAACTCGGCCAAGGTGAAAAAAATACATCTTGTGCCTGGTGTTCACTTCAAAATGAATGGAATATCGCTACGTGTTATATTTGAAAATCCAGAGCTTATTATTCCTTCAAATGCCGAACCCGCTGTGACCGAGGTCGATCTTGGCGATGCAAAACCCCCTGCGGAGAAGGTCCCGGTCAGCGCCAAGACCCAAGAGCAAAGTACTTCTGCTAAAAAAAGTTGGCGCAGTTTGATTTCGGAAAAACTGAAAGAACTGGATGTGAAAAACTCAGACCCTTTAGATCGGAAGAGCACAC
>DGYJ01000018.1:77882-78085 GCA_002396665.1 Bdellovibrionaceae bacterium UBA5009 | reverse complement strand
CAAACTCAGACCCTTTGCAGGTCAGCGCATTTTCGCCAGCTTTAGAGTTAGAGTTTGTGAAGGGTCTTTGGAGCGAGAAAAAAATTCCGCTTTTCTTTGGCCCCCGACTTGCGGGTTTTGGACATCTTGATCTTGATCTTGAAGATCCAGAAATTCCACACTTGGCTTTTGAAATTATTCCGCGCGCCGATGGCGGCGCCGAA
>DGYJ01000018.1:75752-77686 GCA_002396665.1 Bdellovibrionaceae bacterium UBA5009 | reverse complement strand
CGCGCGCCGATGGCGGCGCCGAAATTATTAATCGTGCTGGCTTTAAAGTTTTTCTAAATAAAAAACCTTTCGAAAAACAAAAATTAAAAAATGGTGATCAGATCGAGATCGGCATTTCAATTATTCAGGTCAACTTTCTGGAGAACCAATGAGCGAAGTCGCAAAAGAGACTGGGTATTTTAAAAGTTTTGATGGAACACCCATTTATTATGAGGTGCGCGGTCAGGGAGAGCCCCTTGTTTTTGTCTATGGCATTGCCTGCCTTATGAATCACTGGCATCACCAGATCGAACATTTTTCAAAAAATTATAAAACCATCGTCTTTGATTTGCGTGGCCATCACAAAAGTTCGCAAATCAATTCAGATCAAAACTTAAACATCCCCTCCTTGGCTGACGATCTGGTTGGGCTGTTACAGCATTTGAATATCGAAAAAGCCCACTTCGCTGGGCATAGTTTTGGAGTTCCTGTTTTGCTTTCGGCCTACGAAAAAGATCCCGATCTTTTTAAAAGTTTGATTTTAATCAATGGCTTTTCAAAAAATCCAATCAAAGGAATGTTTGGACTTGATATCGTCGAGCCTTTTTTCTTTTCAGTTAAAAATCAGTATCAAAAAAACCCAGAGTTTTGGAATCAAATCTGGAGGAAAACAGTCAACAATCCCATCGCAATGACTGTGGCGGGCCTGTTGGGTGGTTTTAATTTAAAGCTGACCCAATTTAAAGACATCGAGGTCTACGCCCGAGGGGTTTCACAGCTCGATTTAGCTGTTTTCATTCCGTTTTTTGAAGCCTTAATGGAATTTAATGGCGATCTTATCCTTCCTAAAATACATTGCCCCACGCTCATTATTAGTGGCGAAAACGACAATGTGACCCCACAACAATTTCAAGTGGAAATGAAAAGCCTAATCCCCACGAGTGAACTTGTCACCATACCCTATGGTTCGCATTGTACACATTTGGATTTTCCTGATTACGTTAATCTTAAAATCGACTCGTTTCTAACCGGGCCGCAATTTAAGACTTGAGTCTTTAGCCCAGTCAGTTTTACTATTTGTACAGATTTATAAATTGATTGGTTCTCTGCGGAGGCTTAGAAAATGAAACATCATTGGATTTCATGCTTGGTTTTTATATTTATCGGTTTACAGTTTTCTGCTTGTCAAAAAAACAATCCCGAGTCTTCTGAAAACAATTCCCCTACTCCTCAAAAATTAACCGCAGAAGATGTAACAAGCCTTTATGCCCAGTCTTCTTGTTCTGATCGACAAAAAAGGGGGTTTTACGTTTTATCAAATAATTCAAACAACCAGATTTTAATTAAAAATGATCAGGCTCTGACAAATACTGTTTTTCATATTTATCTTATGAAAGATGGTGTCTATTCAATTCGCGTCAGCAATTATATTCTTGATGAATCCAATTTGCGACGTGTACGGGTTAATTTTCAAACATGGATCAGCGGCTCGTGGGTTCAAAAAAACAAGACCGAGCTTTCATCAGAAAATATTTTGTTTTCAATTGATTTAAAAGACTTTGGGGCGCTGTCTGTCGTGAATGAAAAAACATCGACTGGAAGTATTTTAAAACGAAATCAACTTATACTTGCTAATGATGTGCGCGGAATACCTTTAAAGGGGCGAACGACTTACTTGTCGCGCACCTTTATTTCAAAGGGCCCACAAAATCAAAGCATGGACGATATTTGCGAATAATCGCAGCCATCGTCCATGTGATTTTTAATTTAAATTATTTATAGGCTGCCTTAATAATATCAAAGCCATAATTGTTTACGGAATCGTCGGATTTAAGAACGATTTTAGCATAGTCCCCATCAATAATATTTGAATAGCTTGCATCGTTTGATCCACTTAAGACTTGGACTTCTTTTCCCGTCGAATCGTAAATTGTAACTGTATCATATCTGTTTTC
>DGYJ01000018.1:64681-75540 GCA_002396665.1 Bdellovibrionaceae bacterium UBA5009 | reverse complement strand
GAACTTATCGAAGTACAGGGCAAATTGTTTTGCTCCGTCCATTTTCACTTCAAAAACTTCTTCGGTTTTGTCTTTGTATGGATGTGCTGTTGAAACGCTTAATGTTTTCTTCTGCCATAGTTCTGGATCGTTTGGATCTGGTTCGGGCATTGTATTTGTTAGTGCCGCATAGGCATTCACCAAACCACCGCTTTTAATTTTCGATTTTAATCCAGAGATTGGTTTTACAGTTTTTATAATTCGTTCTTTTAATTCTAAATTTGTCATTTGCGGAAATTCTGAAGCCAATAACACGGCAACGCCTGATACATGCGGTGTTGCCATTGATGTTCCAGACCAAGAATCATATTTTCCGCCCGTTACTGTGCTAAAAATATTAACCCCAGGTGCGGCCACATGAACTTTTGTTTTTCCATAATTTGAAAACGAAGCCATTTTGCCTTGGTTGTTGATTGCCGCAACTGTTAGTACATTCGGAACATCGTAAGTTGCAGGATATGTTGGATTCGCATCATTATCGTTGGATTCATTTCCTGCAGCTGCAACAAACAGTGCGCCGGCTTTGTTTGATCTTTCGATGGCTTGTTTAAGAGTCTCTGAAAATCCGCCGCCGCCCCACGAGTTACTCATGATTCGTGCACCATTCTTAGTTGCATAATCAATGGACTTTAATGCGTTTTCTAAAGTTCCTGAACCATTGGCATCCAGAAACTTAACGCCCATGATTTTAACATTCCAAGCAACACCTGTGATTCCGCTTCCGTCATCGCCCGTGGCGCCAATCGTGCCGGAACAGTGCGAACCGTGACCATGGTCATCCATGGGGTCACCTTTATTCGCCACAAAGCTATAGCCATGGATATCGTCAACAAAACCATTTTTATCGTCATCAACGCCAGGCTTTCCGTTCAATTCTTTTTCGTTGGTCCAAATATTTCCTTTAAGATCTGCATTGTTGTAGTCAACGCCTGTGTCAATCACTGCAACAACAACATCTTTAGATCCCGTTTGGATATCCCAAGCTTGCTCGGCCGCTGCGTCGATACCTGGAGTTCCAACTTGGCCTTTTGAATCAGCTTGTCCTTTATTTGATATTCCCCAAAGATTTCCAAAAAGTGGGTCGTTGGCAGTTTTATTGATTCGATAAATATAGTTTGGCTCGACAACTTCAACTTCGGGAATAGATTCTAAAGTTTTAATCGTTGTTTTTTCTGTTTCAATCATTGGTCTTTTAATCACAACGATGTTTTGATCTGGAATTGTAGATTTCACGTATGAACCCAGTGCCATCGAAAGTTCGCTGCTTTTCATATTGCTGATCGTAACGTCATCCTTCAACTTCACGATGAACTCGCCCGGAACAGCTTCAATTTGGCCTGCAAATGAAGTTTGAAATGACATTGTCACAAGGCCGATCATTAAAGCGATGGCGTGGTTCATTCGGGACATATTCCCTCCTTGGAATATTTTTTTATAAGCGCAATCCTTGCACCTGGTTCCAAAATGGTACTTTTATTTCGATTCTTCTTTAAGGCGATTCACAAGTCCTAAAAATGAATTGGACTTTTGATTAATATTTCAGCACTTGTGTCTGGGAAATTATTTCCTGTTTAAAAAACTAGGCCGACTTACGTCGGCCTATTAAAACGGTGAGCAGGGTTTTATTTATTTATTTAAGAAACTTCGCGATCATCTTCTAAGAATGAAAACGAAAGTTGTTTAGCTTGTTCAATATTTTTTTCAATTCGAATTTCTTTATTTTGAATTTGATTTTGGTTTTGTAAATTTTGATTTTCCGTTAATCGATGAAATTGAATTTTAGAAATTCCATTTTCTTCGATCTCTTTTTTTTCTGTTGGGGTTAATATTTGAACCCCTTCAGCAGCTTTCATCAAATGTTTCAAAAATGCTTCCTTCGTGCTTTCTGAAGCATTTTTATTGAAACCCATATCATTCATCAACTGGCCAACTTTTTTCATATCGACCTCTATTCGGTTGTTAGGATGAAGAACTTGATGTTGGTTTCGATGATGTGAATCAGTGATGTCTCTGATCTATTGATTCATTTTAAGACGAAAAGGGTTAGAATCCTCAGGATTATTTTGTAAATTTTTTAAAATAATGTAGACGCTGTGCTTAATTTATAAGCACAGCAACGACTTACAGATCTGCGTCTGAAATCCGCCACCAGAGCGAATTATACGCCTTCTTCTAGGTTAGTTTCGGGCTTTTTATTGAATGCGGCCTTCAAATACTCTTTATTCATTTTGGCAATATTCACAAGGCTGATGTCTTTTGGACAAGAAGCAGAACATGAACCTGTGCTTGAGCAAGCCCCGAAGCCTTCGGCATCCATTGTTTCAACCATGCTTAATACGCGACGCTCGCGTTCAACTTGTCCCTGTGGAACAGAAAGCAAGTGGGTCACCTTAGCAGAAGTAAATAATGCTGCTGATGCATTTTTGCACGAAGCCACACAGGCTCCACACCCAATACAAGCAGCTGATGAAAAGGCTTCATCCGCATTTACTTTTGGAATTGGCAAAGCATTTCCATCTGGTGCGTTTCCTGTATTCACAGAAATATATCCACCAGATTTTATGATGCGATCAAAGGCTGAACGATCCACCATAAGATCTTTTATCACTGGAAAGGCTGCTGCCCTCCATGGTTCAAGGTTTAAAACGTCACCATCAGAAAATTGTCGCATATGAAGTTGGCAAACTGTGGTTGATTTTTGCGGACCATGGGCGTTGCCATTGATCATAAATCCACAGCTTCCACAAATTCCTTCGCGGCAATCGTGATCAAAGGCAATTGGATCTTCGCCTTTTGAAATCAACTGTTCGTTGACTTGATCAAGCATTTCTAAAAAAGAGTCATCGGGTGAAACATCTTTTGCTAAATACTCTTTAAACGATCCAGATTGTTGAGAGCCTTTTTGTCTCCAAACTCGAAGTGTAAGATTCATTTTTTTAGTGTCAGACATTTTCGTTCCCTTTATTTATAGCTTCGGGTTGCGAGTTTAACGTTTTCAAATTTAAGTTCTTCTTGGTGTCTTGTTTGGGCTTTACTTGTTCCGTTCCATTCCCAAGCTGCCACATGACAAAACTTTTCATCATTTCGCACGGCTTCGCCGTCGGCTTGATGTTCTTCGCGGAAGTGCCCGCCACAGGACTCATCACGCTCTAAAGCATCACGGCACATCAATTCGCCAAGCTCGATAAAATCAGCCACGCGACCGGCCTTTTCAAGCTCTGGATTAATTTCGTTCGCTGCGCCTGGAACACGCACGTTATTCCAAAACTCTTCTTTTAATTTTGGAATTTGTTGCAAGGCTTTTTTAAGACTTTCTTCAGTTCGCGACATTCCACAGTTGTCCCACATAATCCGACCCAGTTCTTTGTGGATGCTGTCCACCGTGCGATCACCTTTTATGTTCATAATTTTGTGGATTTCTTTTTCTGTCGCATCCTTTGCTTCTTTGAAAGCATCGTGATCCGTTGTCACTTTTTCTAATTTGTTTGAAGCAATGTAGTCACCAATTGTGTATGGCAAAACAAAATAACCATCTGCCAAGCCTTGCATCAGTGCAGAAGCCCCTAGACGATTTGCGCCGTGGTCAGAAAAGTTAGCTTCCCCAGCAACAAACAAACCAGGCACTGTGCTCATCAAGTTATAATCTACCCACAAACCACCCATTGTGTAATGTGGTGCTGGATAAATTTTCATTGGGACTTTATAAGGGTTTTCGCCAGAAATTTTTTCGTACATTTGAAAAAGATTTCCGTAACGTTCAGCAATTTTAGCTTCACCTAATCTTTGAATAGCATCGCGGAAATCCAAAAACACGGCTTCGCCGTGCGGAGTTACACTATGGCCTTCGTCACAGCGAAATTTTGCTTGTCTTGAGGCCACATCCCTTGGGGCAAGATTTCCGAAGCTTGGGTATACGCGCTCAAGATAGTAATCTCTCTCGGCGTCTGGAATTTCGTTGGGATGACGGCGATCGTTTTTAGTTTTTGAAACCCAAACGCGGCCATCATTTCTTAAAGATTCAGACATCAATGTTAATTTTGATTGGTTCGATCCATGGATCGGCAAACAGGTGGGGTGGATTTGCGTGTAGCAAGGGTTAGCAAAAAAGGCCCCGCGCTTGTGGCCTTTCCAGGCTGCCGTCACTGCACACGCCATTGCATTTGTTGAAAGGTAGAACACGTTTGAATATCCACCAGATGCAATAATAACTGCATCGGCTTCGTGCTTTTCTATTTCACCAGTCAGCAGATTTCGAACAATCACGCCACGGGCCTGGCCATTCACAACAACAACATCCAACATTTCACGACGAGTTTTTAAATCGACGTTTCCGAGATCAACTTGTCTCATCATCGCTTGGTAAGCTCCGATCAGAAGCTGCTGACCAGTTTGTCCGCGGGCATAGAATGTTCTTGAAACCTGTGCCCCACCAAAGGATCTGTTCGCCAAAAGACCGCCGTAATCACGGGCAAAAGGAACCCCTTGGGCCACGCACTGATCAATAATATTTGTAGAAACTTCTGCTAGGCGGTAAACGTTGGCTTCGCGGGCGCGAAAATCCCCACCCTTAACAGTGTCATAAAATAATCTATAAATAGAATCGCCATCGTTTTGATAATTTTTAGCAGCGTTGATTCCACCCTGTGCAGCCACTGAATGGGCGCGACGAGGTGATTCGTGGACACAAAATGCTTTTACTTTATACCCGAGCTCTCCCATCGAGGCCGCAGCACTTGCTCCAGCTAAACCCGTACCAATAATAATAACACTGTGTTTTCTTTTATTGGCTGGGTTGACCAGCTTCATTTTAAATTTATGGTCTTTCCACTTTGAATCGATAGAGCCACTTGGGATTTTGCTATCTAATTTATTCGACATAAGTTGCTCCTTAGTTCATCAAGAATACAAAAATGGGTTGAGATAAAAAGCCCCCGGCCACAACGACCGAATATCCAATCGCTGCCTTACGAATAATCGGCTGATAGGCAGGGTGAAGTAATCCAAAAGATTGAAAAATTGATCGAACGCCGTGGCTTAAATGAATGCCTAGCAAAATAAGGCTAACAACGTACCATGCAATATATCCTGGCTGTTGAAAGACTTCGATCATCAGCTTAGCCAAATCTCTCATCACGACCCCATCCACCGTTGTTTCGTAGTGGGTTCCGTATTTAAATGTCGCTAAATGAAGAATGACAAAGGCCAAAACAACAGAGCCTTGGATAGCCATCCACGTTGAGCCTAAATTTGCACCCTTAGAGCCATTCGGAGATCCGCCATGGACTGCGCCCTTGGATTTTTTATTCGAAAAACTAAGTGAAATCGCACAAACAACATGGGTGATAAGGGCCCATATCAATGCCCCTTCGGTTCCATAAAGTAGCAATTTATTGGACACGATGGCGTGTCCGTAGGCGTTGTAGGCCTCTTTGCTAATAAAAATTGTCATGTTTCCAGCCATGTGGCCGGCGACAAAGCCCGCCCACACAAGACCCGAAAGTCCCATCAAATACTTCTTACCCACTGAGGATTTAAAAAAGTTCAGCATTCTTGTATCCTTGAATTTTCATTTGAGTTGCAATTCCATTTTCTACAGTTTTTTCAACGCGTTGTCCATGGAGGGAGCTTTGTTTTGCAACATGTTATACTTTGAATTATCTTCTGTGCTCTCGGCCTCTGGTATAAAACAAAAAAGTTTCGACTAAAGTCTATGCTCAATAAAGGAGAACACCAAATGAAGATTTTTGTTTGTCTAAAACAAGTCCCCGACACGGAAACAAAAATTAAAATTGCCGCAGATCAAAGATCCATTGATACCGCAGGAATCAAGTGGGTTATTAATCCTTATGATGAATTTGCTGTTGAAGAAGCAGTAAAAATGAAAGAAGCCAATCCAGGCGCTCAAGTTTTTGCGATCACAGTTGGGCCGAAAGCACGTGTCGCTGATTCATTAAGAACAGCTTTAGCCATGGGTGCTGATGAAGGCATCCTTATTAATTCTGCAGAAAACATTGATACCTTTTCAACAGCAAAAGCCCTTGCCGCCGCCATCACCCAAGAGGGTGGGGCTCAAATCATTTTCACTGGTAAGGTTGCGATTGATGATAACTCTTCTGCCGTCAGTCAGATGCTTGCAGAATTTTTAAAAATTCCCCATGTCACAGTGGTCAGTAAGTTTTCAAAAACTGCGGACTCTCAGTTCACAGTTGAGCGTGATGTCGAAGGCGGAAGCAAAGAAGTAATCCAAATTAACGGCCCTTGTGTGATTGCCGCGAACAAAGGTTTGAATATGCCTCGCTACGCAAGCTTACCGGGAATCATGAAAGCAAAAAAGAAAGTTCTGAAAGAGCTTGAGGCTTCGTCATTAGGAGTTTTGGCCACGGATCAAAAAGTTGTTTTAAATAGTTACACTTTGCCTGCAGATAAAGCCCCAGTGAAAATGCTTTCTGGAGATGCCTCTTCCCAGGTTACTCAACTTGTTCAAAGCTTGCGCGACGAAGCTAAGGTTCTATAAGGAGACACCATGAGCACTATACTTGTTTTTGTTGAACATCAAAAAAATCAAATCAAAAGAAGTTCTGTTGAGCTTCTTCAGGCGGCGCAAAAATCTGGTTTAAAAACCTGCGCAGTTCTTTTTGGAACTGGCGTTGAAAATTTAGCAAATTCTGCAGCCCAAAATGGGGCCCAAGAGGTTCACACATTTAAATCTGCAGATTTTGATCAATACAATCCAGAAATGTTTTTAGCGGCGATGTCTGACTTGTTAGAAAAAATTAAACCCAGCATCGTACTTTCTTCTGCTTCGTCTTTGGGTAAGGACTTGTTTCCGCGTTTGGCAGCGCGCTTTCAGTCTGGCGTTGCCAGTGACTGCACAGAATTAAAAATCGAAAACGGTAAAGTCACAGCAAAAAAACCCCTCTACTCGGGAAAATGCTTTGCGGAAACCAGCTTTGAAAACAGTCCAATTCAGTTTGTATTAATGCGGGCCAATCAGCTTCCGGTTTCTGCAGCTAATCCTTCGGCAACAACCAGTGCAATTGATCACACAATCAATAAACCAGATCTAAAAACAATTATTCAAAATGTTGTTAAAGGTGCTTCTGAAAAATTAGACTTAACCGAGGCCAATGTTATCGTAAGCGGTGGGCGCGGCCTTAAAGAGGCTGGGAATTTTAAACTTTTGAATGATTTGGCAGATGTGCTGGGTGCAACTGTTGGTGCTTCCCGGGCCGTTGTTGATGCCGGATGGGTTTCCCATGGTATGCAGGTTGGTCAGACTGGTAAAACAGTGGCTCCAACTCTTTATATTGCTGTAGGATTGTCTGGAGCTATTCAACATTTGGCCGGAATGAGCGGAAGCAAAGTCATTGTGGCCATCAACAATGATCCACAGGCGCCTATTTTTCAAAAGGCAACCTATGGAATTGTTGGAGATCTTTTTGAAGTTGTTCCAAAACTGACTGAAGAATTTAAAAAAGTTTTAAATAAGTAATTCATGAGAAAATATTTATTGGGCACTTTTGTTTGGTGCTTTTATAAAATTATAAGCTCGACCTGGAGGGTTCGTCTTGATGAACCCGAAGAGCTGACTCGCTGGATGAAAGAAAAAAAATCATTTATTCTTGCCCACTGGCATGGGGATGAAGTTGTTTTAACATCTTTACTTGGCCGCTATCGCTTAGCCACGATTGTTTCCACAAGTAAAGATGGTGAAATGATGGATGTGATTATTCGTTTACAGGGGGCGAAATCTTCCCGTGGGTCCTCTACCCGAGGGGGAATTGGAGCACTAAAAGGTCTTCTTCGAATGATGAAAGAGGGCCACAATTGCAGTTTTTCCGTTGATGGACCAAGGGGACCGATCTACAAAGTGAAGCCGGGAATTTTTGAAACCTCTCGCCTGGCTCAAGCTCCAATTTTTTATGCTGGTGTCTATTGCAATAACAAAAAAGTTTTCGAAAAATCGTGGAACAAGATGTATTTGCCAAAACCATTCGCAAAAGTTCATATCAAATGGTTTGGTCCATTGCCTGCTGTTTCAAAAGAAATTGATCCACGGGACGAAAATCTAGCTCTTCACCTCGAGGGATTGTTGCATAGCGCAAGGTCCGAGGTCCAGTCTTTGAACGAAGTAACTCCAAATTAAGATCTGTTCGTCGTAGCATGTAAGCATAGGAATTAATTCAACAAGGACAGGCTTAATATGAAAATTCTAGCGACCACTCTTTTGACTTTGGGAATTTGCACAAATAGTTATGCACAAAAAAAAGACGAGATCATCGCCGTTGTTGGATCAAAAAAAATTACCGTTGAAGAGTTTAATAAAAAATATTCTGAAGTAAAAACTGCTACTGCAGACAATGCCCCAACAAAAAAGCAATTTTTAGAAGAACTTGTCCGTTTTGAAGTTGGCGCCCAAGAAGCCGAGAAAAGAAATCTAGAAAAAGATCCTCAAGTTCAAGACCGAATTCGACAAGAGCTTTATAAAGCATTACTTGAAAAAGAAATTGGATCGAAAGTACAAAACATTCAAGTTTCAGATAGTGAAATGCAAGAGTGGTACAAAAACAATCCCGAGCTTCGCCTAAGTCATATTCTAATTGAACTTAAGCCTGGCGCCACAGCAGAACAGCGCACAGAAGCTTTAAAGCGTGCGAATGAAATCTTTGATGAAGTTAAAAAATCGAAACGCCCTTTTGAAGAGCTTGTTAAACTTTACTCTGATGACCCTTTGTCAAAAGCGATCGGTGGCGACGTTGGGTGGCAGTCCCGCATGACGATCATGCCTGCGGTTTATTCAGCAGCGCTGAACACAAAAATTGGCGACTTGCGCGGCCTTATTGAAACACGATTTGGTTTTCATATTATTAAACTTACTGGCCGACGTAGTTATGAAAATGCCAACAAAAGAAGTATCCGACTTGCTGTTTTTGAAATTAAAAGAAAACAGGCCTTTGATGAGTATTTCGCTAAAATCAAAAAACAATACAATATTCAGCAAAATAACAGCCTTGTCGAATGAGGATTGCACTCGTTTTTTTTATTTTAGCTGCTTTTGGTTGTACTCAAAATACACAGAAAATTGCTAATAAAGATATTCTTCAGGTGAATGATCACTCGATGACAACGAAAGAGTTTGCCCACCGCCTTGCCAGACGGCTTAAAGACCTTGATGCCTTGGCAGCTAAGGATCCGCAAACGGTTATTAAAGCTAAAGAAGAAATCGTTAATGCCTTTGTTACCCAAAGTATAATTTTAGACTGGGCTCGTTTTCAAAAAATAGATGTTACTGATTCTGACCTTGATGCTGAAGTTAAAAAAATTCGCTCTTCATACCCGGATGATCTTTCATTTAGAAAAGTTTTAGCCCAAGAGAAAATTTCATTTTCTGAATGGCGCGAAGGTCTCCGTTTTTCCCTTATAGAAAAATCTGTATTCAAAAAAATTGACGAACAAATCGAGGAACCTAGCGCTCAGCAAATTAAATCCTTTTACGAAGAAAATAAGGACGATTTTAAAAAAAAGGATCGCATTCAGATTCGACAAATTGTGGTTGATGAAGAGTCAAAAGCCGAACTGATTAAATCTGAATTAAAAAAGGGTGATTTCGCAGAATTGGCCAAAAAGTTTTCCGTCGCCCCAGAATCCAAAGCAGGTGGTCTTGTGGGTTGGATTGAAAAAGGGGCCGTGGATTTTTTTGATCCCCTATTTAGTCTTGGGCAGGGCCAAACTAGCAATATTTTTAAATCTCCATTTGGATACCATATAGCACGCGTTGAAAAAAAATCCCCGGCTTCGGCAATTCCCCTTGAAGAGGCCCGGGCCAGCATTGTTCGTCGATTGAAGGCTCAAAAAGAACAGGCCCTTTACTTGGCCCTTATGGACCGCCTGGTTCGTGGCGCCAAAGTCCTTAAAGACAACGACTTGATCAATTCTATCCGTGTTGATACAACAATGGATAATGAATAAAAAAATCGTTCTATCCAGTGTTTTAATGCTTTCCCTATCAACGGCTGCTTTTGCTAAGGTTGTTGATCGCATAGTTGCTGTCGTGAATAACGAGATTATTCTCGAGTCCGACTTCACTGACCTTGTGGAAAAAACAAAAAATTCTACGCTCATTGATGAAACGATTTTATCAACAGACTTATCCACACTTCAAAAAAGCCATCAAGCCCAACAAGACTATTTGATTGCTGAAAAAATAATCGATTCTGAAATTAAAAAATTAAACTTAACTGTGACCTCCGAGCGAGTTCAGCAGGAAATCAAAGATATGGCAAAACGCAATCGTGTTTCGCCTGAAGAAATTATCCGCGAAGTAAAAAAGCAGGGCCTCAGCGAATCTGATTATCAAAATTTTTTAAAAGTTAAAATTGAAAGACAAAATTTAATTGAATCAGAAATTATTTCTAAATTAAGAATAAATGATGATGACGCGCTTTCTGAATATTTAAAACGAAACCCTAAAGCCAAAGCCAATGTGAATGAATTCAGCGTTTCACATATTTTTTTCAACCCACAAAAGGGCGGGCCCCAAGAGGCCTACGACCGTGCCTCGAAAGTTCTTTTAAAGCTTCATTCTGGCGCAACCTTTGAAAAATTGGCAGAAGAATACAGCGAAGATCCGAACTTTACCCAAGGGGGCTTCTTGGGTAATTTCAAAAGTGGTGAATTTTTAAAAGAAATTGAAGAGTCCATTCAAAATTTATCCCCTGGGCAAATGACTGATGTTGTAAAGTCGCGCATGGGTTATCACATTGTAAAACTTGTAAGTAAAAAAGTGACGACAGATACTCAGTTTGAAAAAGAAAAACAAA
>DGYJ01000018.1:49315-64533 GCA_002396665.1 Bdellovibrionaceae bacterium UBA5009 | reverse complement strand
AGAATTATTTCTGAGCTGATGGAGTCTAACTTTAAAAGACAGTTTAAAATTTGGCTTCAAAGCAAAAAAGACGAGTCTTTTATTAGAATAAATAAAGTTCCATGAGCCTTATTGCTATTACGACTGGTGATTCGGATGGGATTGGTCTTGAAGTTACTTTAAAATCATTGCTTCAAATTGGCCCTCAAAAAAAATCCAATTTTATAATTTACCGCTCTTTAAAAAAGAACGTCTTGTTTAAAAAAATTGATTCCAAATTTCATCGAATAACTTTTTCTAATTGGACCGAAGCCCATTACTTTATTTCTTCATTCAAACTTGCCCCGAATATGATTATTGATATTGCCAACGACTTAAATCCTGCTTTTTGGGTCGAAGAGGCCGCCCGCCTTGCCAATCTTGGAATATTTTCTTCCCTAGTGACAGGGCCAATTTCGAAAGAAACAGTTCTTGCTTCGGGCCTGAAAGACATGGGACACACTGGGATTTTAAAGCGCGTCACCGGCTGTAAAGAAGTGAGCATGGCTTTTGTCGGAATCCATTTTAATGTGGTCTTAGCGACCGATCATATTTCGCTGAATAGGGTCTCTCAGGATTTTAATAAAAAATCTCTGCAAATCGCTTTAAAAAACTCATTGGCACTTGTTAGAAAATTGAATCCAAAGGCAAATAGAGATCGTTCAAAAAATGCATTCCATAAAAAAATATGTGTTCTTGGATTAAATCCACATGCCGGCGAAAAAGGCCTCTTGGGAACTACGGAAATCAAATGGCTTTCTGCTTTCTGCAAAAAAAATAAGGCTTTTGGCCCCGTCTCTCCGGATGCGGCTTTTTTGAAACAAAATTGGGACAAGTACTCAGTTTTTATTGCTGCTTATCATGATCAGGGTCTCATTCCTTTTAAATTAGTCCATGGACAAGATTCAGGCTTCCAAATCACGCTGGGAATTCCTTTTTTAAGAACCAGTGTTGACCACGGGACGGCGAAGGATATCTATGGAAAAAATATTGCTAATCCTGCTTCCATGAAAGAAGCTATTCAGTACAATTTAAGACAAAGTTAGGAGTGCCCTATGCACGATTCACATATTTTCAGAGAGTACGATATTCGCGGCGTTTACGGAAAGCAGTTTGATGATCATTTCGCTTTCCAACTTGGACAAGCCTATGCGACTTACATGAAAGATGAAAAAGGGATTTCTAATCCTCGAGTTTGTATTGGCCACGACGCCCGCGTATCATGCCCCGCAATTGTTAAATCTTTAACTCAAGGACTGGTCTCTTCTGGTTGCCATGTCACTCAAGTTGGAATGGTCACAACGCCAATGTGCTATTTTACAACCTTCGAAGTTGAAGGGGTTCATGGGGCTGTTATGGTTACTGGAAGTCATAATCCCCCTGACTACAATGGATTTAAAATCTCTGTTGGTAAATCCACAATCTTTGGTGAAGAGATTCAAAAATTAAGACGAATTATCGAAGCTAAAAATTTTATTTCCTCTTCAGGAAAAGAAGATCAAATCGATATTTTTCCAAAATACATCGAAAGATATAAAAAAGAGTTTGGGACTTTGAAAGATTTAAAAGTTGTTGTGGACTGTGGAAACGGTGCTGCTGGCGTGATTGTTAAAAAAATGTATGAAGCCGTTGGCCTTAAGCCAATAATTTTATTTGAAAAACCAGACGGTACTTTTCCAAATCATCATCCAGATCCCACTGTTGAAGAAAATTTAGTTGATCTTAAAAGAGAAGTTTTAAAACATGGTGCGATTTGTGGGATTGGTTTTGATGGCGACGCCGATCGCATCGGTGTAGTTGATCACACTGGCAAAATGATTTACGGCGACGAGCTTATGGTGATTATTGCACGGGATATTTTAAGCAAATCAAAAGGTTCTAAAATTATCGGCGATGTGAAGTGCTCTGATCGAATGTACAGCGATGTTTCTAAATTTGGCGGAATTCCAATTATGTGGAAAACGGGCCATAGTTTGATTAAAGAAAAAGTAAAAGTGGAAAAAGCGCCATTTGGTGGCGAAATGAGCGGGCATGTTTTCTTTTCCGATCGCAACTATGGTTATGATGATGCACCTTACGCTGGCCTTCGATTGATCGAAATTTTGTCGAAAACTGGAAAAAACATTCCTCAACTTCTTGAAGGACTTCCTTCTGCTTTTAATACTCCAGAGCTTCGTGTTGATACGACAGAAGAGAAAAAAGTTTTAATCGTTGAAAAGATGAAAGAGTTTTTTTCTAAACCCAGTTCTGATTATAAAATTGATTTAACAGATGGCATTCGCGTCAGCTACAAAGATGGTTGGGCCCTTTGCCGATCGTCTAACACTCAGCCCGTGCTTGTCTTAAGATATGAGTCTAACACACAGGCCGGCCTTGATCGCATCCGAAATCAATTCGAATCCGTTGTTAATAAATACATTTAATTTTAGCCAATTAATTATGAGTTCGAAACTCTGATTTACAAATAGAAAAGGCCAACTGATGTTGGCCTTTTTACATTTCATATCTAAACAGATCCTACAGTTGTTCTGCTTGCCTGTTTAAAAATATGATTGGATTATAGCAATCCACCGATTTTTACGAAAGAAACTAGGAACGCCAAGATCACAAGAGACTCGATAAGAGCCAAGCTTAGGATGAATGGTGTAAAGATTTTGTCTGTAGCCGCTGGATTTCTAGAAACGCCTTCTAAAGCTGAAGAAGCAGCTTTACTTTGTGCATATGTGCCACCCAATACTGCGATAGAAATCGCAATAGCAGCTGCCATAGCAAGCATTCCTTTGTCATTTCCAGCTGTAGCAACAGCCGCTGTTGTAGTTGCTTCTTCAGCAACAGCCGCAGCAGACGCCAATAGTGTCATTGCAGCAACGATCATTTTTTTCATTTTGTTCTCCTTGTTATTAACAGTTTAGTGATCAGATGAATTTGCCAGGGCCACATACACCATGGATAGCAAAGTAAAGACAAAGGCTTGGATCAAACAAACCATAAGACCCAAGATGTAAAACGGAATCGGATATAGCAAAGGATAATTTGTAAGTCCCAAAAAGACAGACAACACTGTATGGTCACCCGTCATAACATTAGCCAAACGAAGCCCCAGTGTTAATGGGCGAATGGCGTGGGAAATGATCTCGATCACCAACATCAATGGGGCCAAGTACCACACGGGTCCCAAAAAATGTTTTAGGTAATGAAGTCCGCCATGTTTTAAACCAATGTAGTTATAGGTTAAAAAAGAAAAAATACCGAAAGCAAATGTCGTGTTGATATTTTCAGTTGCTGGGGTCATGCCAGGCAAAACACCCAATAAGTTATTAAATAAAATAAAACCAAACATGGCTGCAAAAAATGGAACATAGGGGGCGGCATTGTGGCCAATCACAGAGTGGGCAAGGTTTGAAATAAACTCTATATTAATTTCTAACAACCCACGAATTGAAAATTTACTTGCTGGGGCTGCGGCCTCATCACCTGTGCCTAGATTTTTACGAGCGTACAATCCCATTCCTAAAAAAACGACGCCAGATAAGCCTAGTGTGGCAACGTGTGCATATTCGTGTCCGACTGCAAGCTGTGTCCAATTGAATGACATGGGTCCTCAGTTTTCTTTTGAATTATTTTTCATTAGTAGTTTGTAGTTCAAACCACCAATGATGACAGAGATCGGATTGGCCATTATTCCAACCGCAAACCACATGGATTCAAGCCAAGTGATTTTTGACGTGTTCGAAAAAATCCCTATCAAAATACCGTACTTAATTACAATAAGGACGAGCACCAGAGCAACTTTTTTTTTAGAAGTCTCGAAGATCATTCTCCAAAGCAAAACAAGTAGTGCGAAGTTAACCCAGGCAAAGGTGGACCCAAAGATCATCGAAAGGGTTTTGTTCGGCGCGTTATTATTCAATTCCAGAATAGAAAATGGGATAAGGGTCACGGCCACTTGGATAGCCAGTACTACTAAAATAATCCTAAGAACCGCCCTCATCCTTTTGAACCTTCTTAAGTAAAAAGAATATGTGAATAAACCATGCAATCAGTACCAAAAAGTAGAGCGCTAAAGCAATCATTCCTTTTGAGTTGTATCTTTTTTCAAGCTCCACCGAGGCCCAATTGGCTACAAGAATTGCGCTGATCAGCTCTAGTCCAATCCCCATAAAAACAAGATACTTCTTCATAAATTACTTCCTAAAACCCTTGGCGCCTGGTTGATTTTTAAGTCGGCTGTTCAAACGCTTAATTCTTAGCTCAACATATTCTCTAGGCTGATACTTATCTTTAATTGATTCTAAAACCTGAATGGCCTCTTTGAATTGATCCGTTTCTTCGTAACAAACGGCCATAGCAAAGGCGACATTTTCTGAGGTCGACTTTTCGGGGTGGTTTTTAATCACCTCTTTGTACAAATCCACTGCACGTTTGTAATTTTTTTGCGCCATCAACAAATCCCCCAGAAGAATTTGTGAACGAAAGCGCATGTCTTCATCAATTTTTAGCCGAAGAATTTCGTTAATTTCACTTTCAGCCTGGAAAAAATTATTTAAATAATAATGTGCACGTGCAATTGATATTTTAAACTCTGCTAGCTCATGATCCGAGTGTGGCATCTGAAGCAACTTGCTGAATTCAGTAATGGCATTGTTATATTCTTGAAGTTGATCGAAATAGATTTCAGCCACGGCCCGTTGCGATTTAATTCTTTCTTCTGCCTGCTGCGAATGAACAACTAGATGTTTATAAAAATAAATCGCTTTTTGAAAATTCTTTGCATCAAAAAATGAAATTCTTGCCCCGTCACGTGCAGCGGCCTCTGCCAAATCTGCGTCGGGATCTCTTTTAATCACATATTCATAATATTTAATAGATTCGGAATATTTTTTTTCTTCGGCTAATTTTGCAGCGGTATTAAAATCTTTTTCTTGTGGATTAGTGCAAGCGGAAAGAAAAAAAACCGAGGCCAAAAGAGCTCTTAACAAAAACTCCTTCGACCTCGTTTGATCTAACATTTAGTGGGTTTCCCCTGTGGCTTTGTCTTCGTCTTCGACAACGGCTAAGCCAGAGACAACTTCATCTTTTTCATCAAGGTTGATTAAACGAACACCTTGTGTGTTTCGTCCCAAGACTGAGATATCAGAAATTTTCATTCGAATAACCTGTCCGCCATCGGTGGATAAAATCAACTCGTGGATTGGGCTGACTTTTTTAGTTCCAATCACCGAGCCCACTTTGTCAGTTGTTTTTTGGGTAATAATTCCAACGCCGCCACGGCTTTGAACACGGTACTCAGAAACCTCTGAACGCTTTCCGTAACCTTTAGAAGTGACCATCAAAATAGTATTCGGAGTGTTCTTTTCCAAAATTTCCATGCCCACAACATTATCGTTTTGCGCCAAAGTTATACCCTTTACGCCACGGGCAGATCGGCCCATGCCACGAACGTCTGATTCGTTAAAGCGAATCGACATCCCTTCTTTTGTCGCAATAAAAACATCGCTTGAGCCATCACTGATTTGAGCATCAATTAATGTGTCTTCAAGGTCTGTTGTTAAAGCAATAATACCGGCAGTTCTTGGATTTGAAAATGCATCTAAAGATGTTTTTTTGATAATTCCTTTTTCAGTTAACATAACGACATATTTATTTTCGCTAAACTCTTCTACTGGAAGAATTGCGCGAACTTTTTCGTTTTGTGCAAGCTGAACGACATTGGCAATGGCCTTACCTTTTGAAGTTCTAGTTCCCAAAGGAAGTCTGTGAACTTTTGCCCAGTAAACTTTAGCTTTATCTGTAAAAACTAGAAGCATTGTTTTCGTGCTCGCAGTGAAAATATCCGTCACATAGTCTTCTTCGCGGGTTTCCATACCCTTAAGACCTTTACCGCCGCGCTTTTGGACTCTGTATTCGTCTACTGGGATACGTTTGATGTAACCCGTGTTGGTCACTGTAACGACCATCTTTTCGTCAGCAATAAGATCTTCGTCTTCAAGATCTGTTAGATCACCAGTGAGTTGCGTACGACGTTTATCGGCGTATTTATCGCGGATCTCTTCTAGCTCTTGAGTGATAATTTTGTAGATCTCGCGAACATCGGCCAAAACAAATTTCAACCATTCAATTTGTTTCATGAGCTCAGCAAGTTCGTTTAAAATTTTATCTCTTTCAAGACCAGTCAGTCTTTGTAAACGCATTTCTAAGATGGCTTGGGCTTGTCTTTCGCTAAATGCAAATTGTGATACTAGGTTTGCTTTTGCGACTGCGGCTTCGCTTGATGCGCGAATTGTTTTAATCACTTCATCAATATGATCTAAAGCTTTTTTCAAGCCCTCTAAAATATGGGCTCGCTCTTGAGCTTTTTTAAGGTCAAAGATACATCTTTTTGTGACAACATCACGACGATGGTCAACAAAGGCTTCGATCATTTTTTTAAGATCAAAGGTCACTGGCTGATTTTTGTTGTCCAGCGCCAACATAATAATTCCAAAGCTCACTTGCATTTGTGTGTATTTATAAAGGCGATTTAAAATAACGCTGGCATTTTCGCCACGTTTTAAAATAACAACAATACGCATACCTTCGCGCGAAGATTCGTCACGGATATCTGAAATGCCTTCGATTTGCTTATCGCGCACAAGATCTGCAACGCTTTCAATAAGGCGTGCTTTATTCACTTGGTATGGAATTTCCGTAACAATGATTTCTTCGTGATCTTTATTTTGTACAATTTCAGTCACAGCTTTTAGTGTGATAACACCGCGACCTTTTTTATAGGCCTGAAGAATTCCTTCTTTGCCTGCAATAATCCCCGCCGTTGGAAAATCTGGCCCTGGAATTTTTTGCATTAAATCTTCAATTGAACAGTCTGGGTTTTGAATCAGATGAATACATCCATCAATCACTTCGCCCAAATTGTGTGGCGGAATATTCGTCGCCATACCAACAGCAATGCCAGTGGAACCATTCACTAAAAGATTTGGAAATTTAGCTGGTAAAACCAGTGGGATTTGTAGGCTGTCATCGTAGTTCGGACCAAAAGGAATAGTTTCTTTATCAATATCAGCCAGAAGTTCTTCAGCCAATTTTGTCATGCGAACTTCTGTGTACCTCATCGCGGCTGGGGAATCCCCGTCCACTGAGCCAAAATTTCCTTGTCCGTCTTCGAGTGGATATCGCAATGAAAAATCCTGGGCCATCCTAACCATTGTGTCATATACAGCAGTATCACCATGGGGATGGTATTTACCGATCACGTCCCCGACGATACGCGCAGATTTTTTGTAGGGCTTATCATGGGTATTGCTCATTTCATTTTGAGCAAATAGGACACGACGATGCACAGGTTTAAGTCCATCGCGAACATCTGGTAAGGCACGACCCACGATCACAGACATCGAGTACTGAAGATAGGCTTCGCGCATTTCTTTATTAATATCTACGTTTGTTATGCCCTTTTGAGCTTCATTATTTTCCATGTTTCACCTTACTTCTACACATCAAGGCTTCGAGCAAGAAGTGCATTATCGTTGATAAATTGTCTTCTAGGCTCGACAAGTTCGCCCATTAAAATACTAAAAGTTTCGTCTGCCGCTAAAGCATCATCCACAGTTACTTTTAATAAATTTCGATTGTTTGGATTTAAAGTTGTATCCCAAAGTTGCTCAGGATTCATTTCTCCTAATCCTTTGTAGCGTTGGATGTAGGTTCCTTTTTTTGTAATTTCCATAACGTGATTATAAAAATCATTATAGTTTTCAAAAGAAAGCTCTTCTGTACCCTGATTAATTTTCAAAGGCAGCACTCCGACGCTTTGAATTTGAGCAAGCAAGCTTCTTAATTCAATAACCTCTGAAGCCTTAAGTAAATCCAAACCAATGTTTGTTGTTTTGCGGTCTGAATATCTTGTTGTGTGAATATAGGCTGTTAAATTTCCGGTCTCTGGATTGTTTTTGAAATCAAAGTTGATCTCGGTAATTCCAAGCTCGGGTTTTGTATTGATCCAGTGTTTTAAATCTTCACAGGCTTTTTTAAGTTGGCTTTCTTGTTCTAATGTTTTTTCTAAATTGGCCACCTTATTAATAAAATAATAAAGCACATCTTGATCATACTTATTCGAAGAGACTCTTAAAAGCTGGTAAAATTTTTGAATGTTGATGATCATTTTACGAACTTCTGCTTCGTTTGAAGTTTTTCCTAAAACTTTAAATTGATTCAAGCCCGAGCTTAATAAAAATTCAGTCAATGCAGCTTCATCTTTTAGATAGGTTTCTGAATTTCCTTTTTTTGCTCGGTACAATGGTGGTTGAGCTATGTAAATATAACCACGCTCGATAACTTCCGGCATTTGTCTGTAAAAAAACGTCAGTAAAAGTGTTCGGATATGTGATCCATCCACGTCCGCATCTGTCATGATGATGATTTTATGGTAACGAATCTTGTCGACTTGGATATTGTCTTTTCCAATTCCAGTACCAAAAGCCGAAATCATCATTTTAATTTCTTCATTCGAAAGCATTTTATCAAAACGTGCTTTTTCAACGTTTAGAATTTTACCTTTCAAAGGCAAAACAGCTTGGGTCTTACGATCCCTAGCTTGTTTTGCAGACCCACCTGCCGAATCACCCTCGACCAGATAAAGTTCACAAAGTGCAGGATCTCTTTCTTGGCAATCCGCCATTTTTCCTGGCAAAGCGCCGCCATCAAGTGCCGTCTTACGACGAGTGAGTTCACGGGCTTTTCTTGCAGCGTCGCGGGCACGGGCAGCATCAACGCATTTCATGATAATGGATTTAGACATTGCGGGATTTCTATCAAACCAGTCAGCTAATTTTTCATTCACCAAAGATTCAACGATCCCTTTAACTTCAGTATTTCCTAATTTCGTTTTAGTTTGTCCTTCAAATTGAGGCTCACGAACTTTTACAGAAATTACAGCAGCTAAACCTTCGCGTATATCTTCACCTTCTAAATTTTCTTTTAAATCTTTAACTAGATTTTTTTGGGTCGCGTAGGTGTTTGTTGTTCTTGTTAATGCTGAACGAAAACCCATCAAATGCGTTCCACCCTCGATGGTATTAATATTATTACAATAAGTGTAAATTGATTCTGAATAAGAATCGTTCCATTGCATTGCAATCTCAACTTCTACTGTTTCTTTTTCGCCTTTAAAATAAACAACCTCGTTATGAAGAGGTTTTTTTGATTGATTCATATAGCTAACAAATTCAGCTATCCCGCGCGAATACTGAAAGTCTTGTTTTTTTCCAGTGCGTTCATCACTGAGTGAAATATGAAGGCCAGCATTTAAGAAGGCTAGTTCACGAAATCGATTCGCAAGAGTATTAAAATCAAAACTAATTGTTTCGTCTTTAAAAATTTCTCGGTCAGGTCGGAAAGTAGTCTTCGTTCCAGTTATTGTCGTCGCCCCACCTTTTTCAACCGGAGTTTGGATAATCCCTTTTTCATATTTTTGCGTCCAAATAAATCCTTCACGATGAACTTCGACAAAACATCGTGACGAAAGCGCATTCACAACAGATGCACCCACTCCGTGCAATCCACCTGATACTTTATACGAACCGCCATCGAACTTTCCACCCGCATGAAGAACTGTCATCACAACTTCAAGAGCTGATTTTCCATTTTTATGCATTCCAACTGGGATTCCACGACCATCATCTTGCACAGTGATTGATTCATCGGTGTTGATTGTGATTGAAATTTTCTTACAGTGACCACCTAAAGCTTCATCTACCGAGTTATCCACAACTTCATACACAAGATGATGATAACCACGAACTCCGGTATCGCCGATGTACATTCCAGGTCTTTTTCGAACAGCTTCAAGTCCTTCAAGGACTTGAATTGAATCAGCTGAATAAGCTGGTGACGCCTTATCTGGAGATAAATTTTCTTGTGACACTACGGACTCCCCTTCTCAATAACTTTTCCATCTTGAACTCGAATCACGGATGTATTTTGAAGATGAAATGCACTGGGCAAATTCAAATCCGTTGTTGTAATAAACGTCTGGGTATTGATCTCGTGTAAGAACGAAATTAACGCCTCTTGTTTTGCAGAATCTAGCTCTGATAAAACATCGTCTAAAAACAAAAACGGATACTCTCCGTGAAGCTTTCTATGATACACGATTTGGGCCATTTTGAAAGATAATATGATGGCTCTTTGTTGACCTTGCGAACAATAAAATCTTGAGTCTTTTTGATTATATAGAAATGAAATTTCGTGCTTGTGAGGGCCAACTAATGAGACCCCAGAAGCCAACTCCGCAGAACTCAGCTCAAGAAGTCTTTTTTGCATAGTTTCAAGGATGATTTCTGAGTCTAAAACGGTCATTTTTTCACCGGAAATCAAATATTCTACAGTGGTTTCAACTGAAGAATTCTTTGAAATATTTTGCATAGCGTAATTAAAGTCCGTTTGAATTTGATTAATCGAACGCAGCCTTGCCATCGTTAATTGTGTCGAAAGCCTCAGGAACGAAGGATTAAGGCTTTCTAGAAGGTCTTTTGTTTCGGTGAGGGCCACTTTTTTTTCAGCAAAGTTTTTTAAAATACGATTTCTAGTTTTATGGGCCTTTTTAAAATCGGCCATCAAAAGAGCTTTTTCTGGTTCAACGGAAACCACAAGCTCATCAACTAATCGGCGTCTTTGGTCTGAGCCATCTTTTATTGATGACAAGCTTTCGGGACTAAAAATAACAGCCGTAAAGTTTTTTTGAAGTTCCGAAGAAGTTACTTTTTTTTGATTTAATAAAAACTGCTTTCTAGATTTTAAAATTTGAATTTTTATTTCAAAATCTAAATCGTTTTTTTCGATATCTGCTTTCAGAAATGATTCATTACATTTTTCACGAATAAAATTTTCGTTGTCTGCAAAACGAAAAGAATCACCTGTTGAAAACAAACTTAGTGATTCTAAAAGATTTGATTTTCCTTGGCCATTATCTCCAATTATAAAATTCAGTCTTTTAGAAAATTCAACTTGGCTATCTGAAAAATTTCGGAACTGCCGAAGATGAATTTTTTTAAAAAACATTAAATTCTCATTGGCATAATAACACACATGTAGCTGTCGCTTTGATGTGGTTTAACAAGTCCAGGGGATAAATGATCATTCAATTCAAGATCAATCATATCCTCTGACATGCTGGTTAAAATATCTGTGATATATTTTGCATTGAAACCAACTTTAATATCTTGGCCTTTGTAATTTACTTCGATTTCTTCTTTTGCATCACCTAGTTCAGGATTGTTTGAAGAAATTTCCATTTTACCAGCTGATAAATTCAATAAAACTGCTTTTGATTTTTGATTAGCTAGTAAGGAAACTCTTTCTAGTGAATTTAAAAATAATTCTCTATTTAAACTCATTTTTAAAGGAAGTTTTTGTGGAATAAATTGTTGATAATTCGGGTACTTGCCTTCAATCAATCGAATCATCAGAACTGTTGTTCCAGAGATAAGAATAAATTGTGAGCCCTCGACTGCGATATCCACAGGTTGTTGCACACCTTCAAGAATTTTTTTAATTTCGTAAAGGCCTTTTCTAGGAATGATAACACCTTGGTTTAAATTAATTTTAATATCATTGGTTTTTTTATGAATTAAACTTAATCGGTGTCCATCTGTTGCCACCATTTTTAAACCATTTGTCTGGTTCATTTCAAAAAATACACCGTTCAAGTGGTAGCGAGTTTCATCATTCGAAACGCTGTAAATTGTTTTATCAATCATCTCTTTTAAAAGATCAGATTCAATTTTTAAAAATGATTGCGGATTGTAAGTCGGGAAAATTGGATAGTCTTCAGCACTAACGCCTACGATTTTAGAAAGATATTTTCCTTGTTTAATCTCAAGCCAGTTATTTTCTTTTTTAATTAAAGTGATTGGTCCTTCAGAAAGTTTTTTTGCAATCTCGAAAAGATTTTTTGCACTGACTGCAACTTTTCCAGGTTCTAATATTTTGGTTTTGATTTCATCCGTTAAACTAACTTCTAGGTCTGTAGCAAAAACTTTTAATTTATCTTCAGTTGCTTCCAGTAAAATATTTACAAGCACAGGCATGGTATTTCTTTTTTCAACCACGTTCTGTGTTTTACCGATAAGATTTAATAAATCTTTCTTTTCAATCTGAATTTTCATACATGCACTTTCTTCTTATATACTAATGTATATATAAATAATACGTCGTAGACGTAGGAGCGTGGATAACCTATCAAACCACTTAAGTTGTTGTAAATACTTAATAACAACTGTGGATAACCCAACGCTTAAAACCCATGAAAGTCGCTCAATTTTGGGGACAACTTAGTCCACATTTTAACCGGAGCACTTTTCCACAGGCTTTTCCAACATCCACATTCACACCCCTGTGATATTGTGGATTCGCCCCTCTAACTCTTCAATATCCTTAAATATATCTTGGTCTGTCTGCTGTAGATATTTAACACGCTCAAGTGCATTCATCACAGTCGTGTGATCTTTGCCGCCGAAGACTTTTCCAATATCAACCAAAGATTTATCTAAGAATTTTTTAATTAAATACATACAAATTTGTCTTGGAACGACAATCTGCTTAGCTCTTGTATTGGATTTTAGATCATTAACGCGGACCTTAAAGTGGTCAGCAACGATCTTCATCATCTCTTCAGCACCGATTGTAGTTTGGGCCTCGTGATGAGCTAAAATTCGTTTAGCGAGCTCGAAATCAATCTGAAGGCCTTGCAGTTCAGAGAACATTTTAACTTTTTTAAGGTTGCCCTCAAGCTCTCTGATGGAACGTTTTGAAATCCGAGCTATATAGTTAACAACATCGTCTGAAAGTCGCATTTGAAAGCGTTCTGCCTTATATTTCATAATCGCAATACGCGTTTCAAGATCTGGCATCGTAATATCTGCAATTAAACCTCGCTCTAAGCGAGTGCGATTTCGATCTTCAAGGTCAATAATGTCTTTTGGCATGCGATCGCTAGCTAAAATAACCTGCTTTTTTCGCTCAATAAAGCCATTAATTGTATGGAAAAATTCGGCCTGGACAGCTTCACCACGAGCAATAAACTGAATATCATCCACTAAGAAAACATCAGTACTTTCGCGGTATTTTTGTCTAAATTTATCCATTTGTTGATGGCGAATTGACGAAATACATTCATTCATAAAGCGTTCAGCAGAAGTATAAGTTATTCTTAAGTTTGGATAGTTTTGTCGAATGCAATTTCCAGCGGCTTGTAAAAGGTGGGTTTTACCCATTCCCACAGGTCCATATATATAGAGTGGATTGTAATCTTCAGCGCCAGGGTTCTTAGCCACATTAAAACAAGCTGCATGGGCGAACTCAGAATTTTTACCCACAACAAATGTGGAAAACGTAAGATCACTATTTAATGGATCAGAATATGGGCCCGAAGCACGAGGTCGCGGAGCTTCAAAAGTAGATACAGGGCGTGATTGATCTTGGATAACATCTTCAAGTGTAGGTGTAGAGCTTGATGAAACCACTGATTTATGGCCCGTGACCCTAAACTCGACTTCAAATGGCTGTTTATAACTATCTGAAATTTCTGTGTAAATTTTATCCTGAAGATTTTCTATAACGAAATACTGATGAAATGCATTGGGCACGCCCAACACGAGCTTTCGCTGTGTATCAGAGCCCGAAGTCTCTACATACTCAATAGGATCTAACCAAGTGTCCAATAGCTTATTATTGTTATTGCGACTCTTCATTTTGACTTTAATATCGTTCCAAAAAGATGAATTAAGCGACACGTGACGCACCCCTGCTTTACGTTCGTGAAATTAAAAATGCTTGTGAGCTTTAGCAGCCTCTGGCTACTTGATCAACTATTGACCTTATTGCTGCATTGTGCTTTATTTCAGACCCACGTATTTAGTAAAAATTCTGAATAATTACGGGATATGTAGAGATTGACGCCATAATGCGTCGTTAAATAAGAGTGAGGAGATACGAACATGCCTAAAAGAACATACCAGCCGAGTAAACGTCGTCGTAAAAAAGCACATGGCTTTAGAAAAAGAATGAGCACTAAAAACGGTAAAAAGGTTATTTCTAAAAGAAGAGCCAAAGGCCGTAAGAAATTAGCAGTCAAAGTGAGTGGAAAATAAGACTATCTTCTTTAAAAAAGAACTCGGATTTTTTGGCTCTTAAAACTAAGGGTCAAAAAATCAAAGTTGCTTCTTGGCTCATCTTAAATTCTCAATACACAGGTCAAAATATAAGATTAGGAATTACGGCCAGCAGAAAAGTTGGCCCCTCTGTTCTTAGAAATAGACTTAAAAGATGGACTAAAGAGTTCTTTCGTAAAAAGTTGAAAGAAAATCATGAAATTCAATGTGATATCAATGTGGTCTTCTTACCAAGAAGACCCAATGAGTACGACGAACTTCAATTCGAAGAGTTTAACCAATTTTTGGAAAAAGCGTATCTTCGTATTCGAAACAATTCTTAGTCGCACAATACTTTTTTTGATCGGTTTATATCGCACCATTGGGACTACTTTTCTAGGTGGTAGTTGTCGATTTGAACCCTCTTGCTCTTGTTACGCAGCTGAAGCAGTTAGAATCCACAAACCATTTAAAGCTATTCAACTGATTCTTTGTCGACTTGGTCGATGTCACCCCTGGGGGAATTATGGGTATGATCCGGTTCCTCCTCGGAAAGGAAAATAATCATGCAAAACAATCAAACAAACCCATTTGATGGGAAGGTTTTGGTCGCCATTGGAATCTTTTTTGTATTCTATTTTGGCTGGCAACAGTACTTGGCAAAAAAATATCCTCAAACTGCAAAATCAAATGTCGAAGCCACAACAAGTGCCGCAGCTGATGGCACAGTAAAATCCGAATCTGCAAAAGCTGAAGCCCCCGCGACGGAGCCTACTAAAACAAGCCCCCAAGCCACAGATAATAAAGTAATCTCAACAGCTACTGTCGCTGAAAAGTTTTTTGATTACGAAGACGAGCTAGTTAAATTTAAAGTTTCAAACCGGGGCATGGGTTTGAGTGATTTCACGATTAAAAAGTATACTGATCATAATAAACAGCCAATTCAAATCGGGCGCTCTGAACAAGAGCATCTATTTGAAATTAAAATCGGTGGCCAATCACAGGATCTTTTTTTCGAGATCACACAACCTGAAAAAGGCCATTTTATTGGTACGG
>DGYJ01000018.1:37222-49232 GCA_002396665.1 Bdellovibrionaceae bacterium UBA5009 | reverse complement strand
ATCCATTTTATTGGTACGGCAAATCTTGGCGATTCAAAAATTGAAAGAGAACTAACTTACAACAGCACGAACTATTCTTTTGATAGCAAGATTAAAGTGATTAAGCCGAATGCAGAAATCCTTAGAGGAATTTCTATTGTTTTAGCTGAAAAAATTCAAAAATCACAAAGCACATCTTTTTTGTTTCCTTCTTACGAGCACCAAGAGTTTTTCATTGAGCACTCACAAACTAAAGATGTGGTGAACTTTAATCATTCAAAAGAGAACATTGATAAAGACTTTAAAGATGTAAAAATTATTGCAATGGGATCGCAATATTTTACCGCAGCACTTCAAGACCAATCTGACATTATTCCTGAAGTGAAAACCCAGGCTTTTATCAATGAAAGTAGAGCGGTTTCTACATTGGCCTATAAGCCTGCCCAAAGCGCATCAGAAATTGATTTGAAGCAATTATTTTATGTTGGTCCGAAATCCATCGATATTTTAAAAAGCGTTGATGCGGGCTTGTCAGAGGTTATTGATTTTGGATTTTTGGGCTTTGTTGCAAGACCAATGCTTTACACCATGAAGTGGTTTTTTTCGTTGATTGGAAATTGGGGCTTGGCCATCATTGCGCTGACATTGCTTGTTCGTTTGATCGTTCTACCATTTAATGTGATGTCTTTTAAATCCATGAAGGCTATGCAAAAAATCCAGCCCTTGATGACGGCAGTTCGCGAAAAATACAAAGAAGATCCGATTCGCATGAATCAAGAAGTGATGGCACTTATGAAACAGCATAAAGCAAATCCCATGGGTGGATGTCTTCCAATGCTTATTCAAATCCCAATATTTTTTGCATTGTACAGGGTGATTGGCTCCAGTGTTGAGCTTTATCAATCTCCGTTTGGATTTTGGATTAAAGACTTAAGCGCCCACGACTCTTTTTATGTTCTACCAATTTTGATGGGAATCACAATGTTTGTACAACAAAAGATGACCCCAACAGCAATGGATCCAGCCCAAGCTAAAATCCTTGCGTTTATGCCCCTTATTTTTACTGCATTTATGCTGACGCTTCCGTCTGGACTTACTCTGTATATGTTCGTCAGCGCTTTATTTGGAATCACACAACAATACTTTTTGCTCAAGCCAAAGGCTGCCTAAGGAGGATTTATGAGCGGATTTTTTAAGAAACTTTTCGGTGGAAAAAAATCAAACAACGATATCGAAACTTTAATTCAAGAGAATGTGCAAAATCTTGTGGATAAAGCAGGATTCAATGTCCAGTTTGAAACTCGGAGTGAAAAAGATGATGAAGGATCAACACAAGTGTTTGTTGATTTTTCTGGTCCCGATGAAGATCTTTTTAAAGACAGAAAAGGTCAGCTACTTGATGCGTTTCAACTTTATCTTAAGCGCGTTCTTCAAAACAAACACCCAGAAGATAAAACACAGGTCCATGTGGACTGCGGTGGCTACCGTGAAGAAAACGAACAGGCATTGATTGAAAGAGCAGAAAACCTTAAGGCCATTGCGATTGATCAGGGCCGAACTGTTTACTACCGCGCTCTTCCCCCTAAAGAGAGAAAAATCGTTCATCAGTACTTGGCAAAAGACCCGCGCGTAAAAAGTCGCTCTTTGGGTGATGGTTTGTATAAAAAAATTAAAATCTATCCTGCAAAAAATCCGAATGCTCCAGGCGATGAGGCCTCAGCACAAGAGTCTTAAATGAAATCAAATTTGGTTGAAAGAGAACAGCAAGTTATCTGTGCGATTTCAACCCCTCCGGGCTATGGAGGCATATCTGTTATCAGAGTCAGCGGGGCTGATTCTGAGCAGGTTGTTCGTAAAATTGCTCCATTTCTTCCTCAAGAAGTAAAATCACACTCGGTTTATTATGGGTTTATTCAATCCACAGAGCTGAATCCCTCGACAGTAAAATCTATTGATGAAGTGCTTGTTTTGTATTTCGAAGAGGGACGATCCTTCACAGGCGAAAAAGTGTTTGAGATTCATGGACACGGTAACCCCGTGCTTTCAGATCAAATTCTACAAGAGCTTGTTAAGTCCGGGGCCCGCATCGCTGACAGAGGCGAATTCACTTATCGCGCATTTTTAAACCAAAGAATTGACCTGGTTCAGGCAGAAAGCGTTTTGGATTTGATCCAAAGCCAATCGTCTTCGTCATCACAAATGGCTTTACGACAATTGCAGGGGGAGCTTTCAAAAGAAATCGAGCACATTGAAAACGCGATCACCCGTCTTTTGGCACATCTCGAAGCCAGCATCGATTTTTCGACTGAAAACTTAGAAATCATTTCTCAAAAACAAACCCTTGATCAACTTCAACACATTCAAAAATTGTTAGCCCAAAGGGTGAGCGAGTATCAAAAGGGAAAATTGATTCGAGAAGGCCTGGTCGTATCCCTTGCTGGCCGTCCTAATGTTGGTAAATCAAGCTTATTAAATATGATGGTCGAGCAAAATAAAGCGATTGTTACGGCTATTCCCGGGACTACGCGCGACCTTATCGAATCCACCACCGTGTACAACGGGCAAAAAATTGTTTTTGTTGATACTGCGGGAGTGCGCACGGACTCAGTGGATATTGTTGAAAAAATTGGAATTGAAAAATCGATGGAGTCCCACAAGTCGGCGGACTACGTCTTTTTTATTTTTGATCTTTCCACAGGCATAACCCCTCAAGACGAAGAGATTCTATCAGGTCTTAAACCAGAAAATCTTTACCTTTTAGGGAATAAGTCCGACCTGGTCTCTGAAGCTGACCTTGAAAGTACTCAAAAACTGCTTCAACAAAGTAATTTTTTCAAAAGAAATCAGCTAGATAGTCATTGGATCAGTTCCCGATTGGCCTTTATATCAACTCTTGATAAAAAATGCCGTGAAAAGCTGTTTGATATGATTATGGAATTGGCCTTTTCAACACAGAAAGAAGATCGTGCAATTTTGACCCATGCCAGACATTTTGAGAAGCTTTCAGAGGCTCTTTCAAAAATTGAAAGCGTACAAAAAATGGTTGTCGCAAAATTGGGCGCAGAGTTTTTATCGCAAGAATTGAAAGACTCTTTGATTTGTGTGCAAGAAGTTTTAGGCAAGCACTATGACGATCAAATTGTAGATAAAATCTTTAAAGAATTTTGTTTAGGAAAATAATGGCAGATTTAAGTTCTGATTCGTATCAGGTTATTGTGGTAGGCGCCGGCCATGCTGGCGTCGAAGCCTGTTTATCGTCGGCTCGACTCGGCGTTAAAACTTTATTGATCACAACGAACCTTGATCGAATAGCTTACATGAGCTGCAACCCCTCAATAGGTGGTTTGGCCAAGGGCCACATGGTCAGGGAAATTGATATCCTTGGTGGGGAAATGGGCTTGGCGGCCGATGAAACCTGCATCCAGTACAAGAGGTTGAACTCATCAAAAGGACCCGCTGTTCGCGGGACCCGGGTACAGTCTGACAAAGATAAATATTCTGCGTTCATGACCGAAAAAGTTCTTAATCAAAAAAATCTTAGCGTCATCCAGGGCGAAGTAAAAAGACTTGTTTTAGAGGGTTCTGCTTGTCGCGGAGTCGTTCTGCAAGATGGATCTATAATTCACAGCAATACCGTTGTTATAACAACGGGAACTTTCATGAATGGTGTCATGCACATTGGACTTGAACAAAGCCCTGGGGGCCGCGTTGGTGACCAAGCCACTGTTGGCCTGTCTGATCAATTGCGAGATTTCGGATTTACTGTTCAAAGATTAAAAACAGGAACCCCTGCCCGGTTATTAAACTCTTCCATCGACTGGTCTAAGACTGTTCCGCAGTATGGTGACACTGAGTTTTTCCCCTTCAGCCTTAGAACTGAAACTTTTCCAAAGTTAAAACAAATTGCCTGTTTTCTTTCGCGCACAACAGAGCAAACCCACGACATCATCCGGAAAAACTTAGACAAGTCCCCGATGTTTTGTGGTGTGATTGAGGGCGTAGGACCAAGATATTGTCCAAGCATTGAAGACAAAATCACCCGTTTTGCCGATAAAGAATCCCATCAAACTTTTCTTGAGCCAGAGGGACTGGATTCTGATTTGATTTACTTACAGGGGATTTCTACCTCATTGCCTGCAGATGTTCAGTATGAATTTTTACGAACTATTCCTGGTTTGGAAAATGTTAAAATTGTTCGTCCAGGTTACGCTGTAGAATATGATTTTGTAGAACCCACACAGATTTATCATCGTTTAGAAACCAGAACGATTTCAAATTTATTTTTAGCAGGACAAATTAATGGGACCTCTGGATACGAGGAGGCTGCTGCCCAGGGTTTTGTTGCTGGGATCAATGCCGCCCATAAAGTTTTGAATCGCGATGAATTTATTTTGGACCGCGACCAAGCATATATTGGTGTTTTGATTGACGACCTTGTCACTAAAGGAACAAAAGAGCCCTATCGTATGTTTACTTCTCGAGCGGAACATAGACTTGTTCTTCGTGAAGACAATACTCTAGATCGCCTTTTCGATATTTCTTTGAATTTAAAGCTTAGTGGTTCGGCCCTTGAAGAAAAAATGATTAAACTTAAAGACGAACGGCAAAATCTTCTTTCTTATTTGCGTTCGGAGAGAATTTTTCCGAACGAACAGACACAGAATAAAATTTTAGAAATGAAGTCTGCCCCACTTTTGAAGCCCGCAACCTATGAAGAGTTTTTGCGACGCCCAGAAATTAACTACACAGATTTTGTGAAAAAATTTGAAATTCCTGCAGTTGCTGACCCACAAATTTTTGAGCCTGTAGAAATTGAAATCAAATATTCAGGGTACATCAAACGACAACTTGAAATTATTGACCAACAAAAGCGTCTTGAGCGCATGAATATTCCAGAGTCCACCAACTATTCTGACATTAAAGGACTTTCGTCTGAAGAAAGAGATAAGCTTTCCCGCGTTAAACCTAGAACTTTGGGCCAAGCTCAACGCATCAGCGGTGTTAATCCTTCTGCCATTCAATCTTTGATGATATTTTTAAAAGGTAGAAAAAAACTAAAGGATTTACCAAGTGACAACTCTGAAGACAGAAGCTCCCACGGGCAAAGCGTGGAGACTCGATAAGTGGTTTCCGCAATTAGACGGAAATATTATTTCTCTTTTTAAATCCTACGATTCTTTGATTGAAAAAAATAATTCAAGCTTGAATCTTGTTTCTTCCAAAACATTACCTTTTTCTGATGTTCTACACTTTGCAGATTGTATTTTGGCAACCGAAGCATTGTTTGGTCAGTATACGAATATTAATCATATTCATGACCTTTCTGGCAATGGGCTGCCAGGGTTTGTTATTGCCGCTTTGCATAAAAATACGAAGGTTGTTTGTTTGGAGCAGGATAAATCTAAGTCAGATTTTCTTCGATCTGCTGCTGCTGAGCTTGGACTTAAAAATGTCGAGGTTATTCAAAAAAGTATTGAGTCACTGGATGCTAACTCAGTTCAATTTGCAATTTCCAGAGGCACGTCTAATTTGTCCAGGGCCATTCTTTCCGCCAGAAAGGCCTTTAAAGTTGGCGGCACATATTTTCATCTTAAGGGTGAGCAATGGGGCATGGAGATCTCCGAAATCCCTACCCAACTTTGTTCTGTCTGGGCCCCATCTTTAGTACGTAACTACACTCTTCCTATTGGCGACTTTAAGCTAGCTATTATTAAAACAGATAAGATTTCTTAGACACATGTTCCACGTGGAACATCGCTATTCTTCTTTTTTCTCTGCGGCGCCCTTTTTTTCGCTTGCAGATAGATTTTTGAAGTCCTCTATACGTTTTTTTGCATCCCACTCAACCTTTGCCTGGCGCAACTTTTTTTCAGACAGATAAATTTCATATTCTTTTGGATCTGGCCAAGACTTTTTATCTTTTAAAGATAACAAGTATGATTTGCGACTAAGTAGCTTTCTTTCCTCTATTCGAACTTTCCAATATTTTATTTGCTGAGAGAGCCTATCCGAGATGCTTTGAGCCTGAAAATATCTTTTTCTATACACAGCGGCCTGTCCTGACTGTGCCGGGGCATTTTCAAGAAGGTTTTTCTGTTCATCTGCGTTTTTATTTGATTCAACCAAGGCCTTTTCTGTGCTCGACAGCTGATCCTGCAGGTCCGCATATATTGGATCCTTTAGCTCAGGATTTGGGTCTGCCTTTTCACAACCTGAAAACGCAAGGACAGATAATAATATAAAAACAAAGAGTGATTTTTGTTCCACGTGGAACATCTCGGTAAAAAAGCGCGAAATCTTAAGACGAAAGTAGAAAGTTCTTGAAAAAAACATGTCTGAAGAGCAAATTTTCACAAAGCGGAGGTTCTGTGGCAAAAATTATTTGTATTGCGAATCAAAAGGGCGGCGTCGGGAAGACAACTTCTTCGGTAAACCTTGCCTTTGGTCTTTCAAAGCTAAAGAAAAGAGTTTTGCTAATCGATATGGATCCACAGGGCAATGCGTCAAGCGGTCTTGGTATTAAAAGATACGAAAGCCAAGATTCCAATATCTATCATGTACTTATTGGTGAAAAAACAATTGAAGAATGCCTGATTGATACAAAAAGACCATTCCTTACACTTATTTCGGCAAATCCAGATCTTGTTGGTGCAGAGATTGAACTGGTTGATGTTCCACAGCGTGAATTTATGCTGAAAAAAGCCCTCGCCAATCACCACGATCAATTTGACTATATATTAATAGACTGTCCGCCATCGCTTGGAATGTTAACGCTTAATGCATTAACTGCTGCGACTAGTTTTTTGGTTCCGCTACAGTGTGAATATTATGCGCTAGAAGGACTAAGCCAATTACTAAACACTGCAGGGCTTATTAAAAAAAGCCTGAATCCGCAGCTTCACATCGAAGGCATTGTGCTTACAATGTTTGATACGCGAAACAACCTTAGCCATCAGGTAGTTTCTGAAATTAAAAACCATTTCGGTGACAAAGTTTTTAGCGCCATTATTCCTAGGAATGTAAGACTTTCCGAAGCTCCAAGCCACGGGCAATCCATATTTGAATACGACGGCAAGTCCATCGGGGCTCTTAAGTATCTAGAGCTTGCAAAAGAAGTCGATCAGCGCACAGAGGCCGAGATTGTGGCTTCAACAAAAGCAGAACAAAATCAAAACTTAGGTGAAGCAAATGTCTGATTTAATTATTGAAAATAAAAACAAAAAGAAAGCTCTAGGCCGTGGTCTTGGTTCATTGTTGGGCGGTGGATTCGAAGACAGCTCAGCGTCGTCCACACAAGTAAGCGCCAGAAATTCTTTGGCTGATAACAGCAAAACTCAAGCTCCAACAAACGCTGTGCCACAAAAAACGCAGACTCAGACGGAACAACAAATTGTTAGCGAAGCTGTAAAAAAATCTGAGCTGACATTTGCCCCTGTTGGAGACGCTGGCGGTGCTCCAAGTCTACAGGGAAAAGTGTGGCAGTTAAGTATCGAGAAACTACAAGCAGGCGAGTATCAACCAAGACACAATTTTTCAAATGAAGGTCTTAACGAGCTTTCGCTATCAATTAAAAAACACGGCATTTTACAACCTTTAATTGTTCGAAAAACTAAAGATGGAAAATTTGAAATCGTCGCTGGTGAAAGACGCTGGAGAGCGGCCCAAATGGCTGGGCTTCACGAAGTTCCAGTGCTTATTAAGGACTACGATCATCAAAAAACCCTCGAGCTTTCGTTAATTGAGAATATTCAACGGGAAGACCTTAACCCCATTGATGAGGCCATGGCTTACGAAAGATTAACTAAAGAATTCGGCCTATCTCAAGCTGATGTTGCAGAACAAGTTGGTAAAGAGCGCGCGACAATTGCGAACTCTCTGCGCCTACTAAATCTTCCAGAAGAAATTAAAAAGTATGTTGCCGATGGCCTTTTGTCACAGGGGCACGCCAAGGTTTTGCTTTCATCATCAGATATTGAAAAGGTGAAGGTTTTAGGTAAAAAATGTATCGCTGAAAAATGGAGCGTTCGACGCCTTGAAAAAGAAATAACTGAGGCCAAGCAAGCCACCACATTGGCCGCGCCAACAACAGATCGTTCTGTTACCAAAAAACTAATTTCTGGACTCAGCGAAGAGCTTCAAAAAATTCTTGGAACGCGAGTTTCTATTGATTATTTAGAAGGAAAAGGAAAAGTAGGAATTTACTTTTACTCTGATGAGGAGCTAACCTCTTTAGTTGAAAGACTAAAGGGCGAGGGCAGAAAATAAATGGAACAAAACGCTTCGAATCAGCCAATGACGGCTCTTCTTGATGAGGGCTCATTTTTCGAAGGAAAATTGAGCTTTGAAGGAACCGCGCAGATCGGCGGACAATTTAAAGGCGAGATCTTCACGAAGGACACGCTGGTTGTTAATGAAAAAGCCCATATTGAGGCTCAGATCGAGGCGGACACCGTTATCATAAGCGGAAGAGTTGAGGGTGATATCTTTGCGCGTCGTCGGGTATTAATGCATCCACCCGCAGTCTTTCGTGGCACGGTGACATCGCCGAGCTTAAGAATTGATGAGGGCGTCGTTTTTGAAGGCGCCTCATATATGCCCAAGACATAATCAAACTTAGATTTGACCTTGACCATTTCTTTTTAAAAATGCTAATTCGATGTCCTAGACAAAGGGCAATGCATGCTACAACAATTAGGCGTTAATCAAACGGCGTTTTTACAATTCGCCATTTACATATTTATATTCACAGCCTTGGTATTCCTTGTTTACAATCCATTCCACAAGGCATTTTTACTTCGCGAAGAAAAAACGAAGGGCGCAGAAGATTTAGCCCAGGAATTTATAAAAAAAGCTGAAGACTTACACATGGAGTATCAGCACGAAGCTCGCGAGCTGAACTTAAAAATCAGCGCCATTTATCACGAATCAAAAACAGTTGCGCAAAAACAATTCGAAAAGTCAGTGACAACTGCAAAAGATGAAAGCCAAAAAATCATCGAAGAAAATCGCAACAAAATTAAAGGCTCGATTGGGGCCGCTGTCGTCGAGCTGCAAAAACAAGTTCCGCAGCTTGCATTAGCCATCACCAATAAAATGTTAGGTAAATCATGAGAACAATTGCGACAATGCTTACACTTGTGTTGCCGGTCTTTGCTCTTGCAGAAGGTTCAGAGCACCATTCAAACGGAGTTCCAACCGTTGTTTTGTGGCAAGCCATTAACCTATCAATCTTATTTGCAGCGCTAATTTATCTAACAAAAGATAAAATCGTAGCAATCTTTAAAGAAAGACACGCCTCATATTTGGCAAAAGCAGAAAAATCAAAACACGCTCGTCTTGAGGCAGAAAAAATTCTTGTCGATATTTCTGAAAAACTAAGAAAACTAAGAAGCACGGCTGACGAATCCATTGCTCGCGCAGAGGCCGAGTCCGTTGAGATGCGAAATAAAATTATTTCTGAGAGTCAGCAAATCTCTAGCCGCATTAAAAAAGAAGCTGAATCAACTGTGCAGGCTGAAACAGAAAAAGCAATTCAAGAGCTTAGAAATACAATTGCTAAAGACGCGATCGAGTCTGCAAGACAAGTCCTTTCAAAAGATATTGGCAATAATGATCACCAACAACTTCAAGAGCAATTTTCTAAAAAAGTTGAGGCGGTACACCCATGAGAATCAGCGAAGTATCAAAGAGATATGCAAAAGCTCTTTATATGGTTCTTAAACAGAACAATCAGCAAGCCCAAGGCCTTCACTCCCTTCAGGCCATTGAGGGGGCGCTAGTTTCTGATCCCACTGTCCTAGAGCTTTTTGTAAATCCAGGAATTACCGATCAACAAAAAGATGAATGCATTAAAAAAGCCTTCAGTGGGCGCGGGCTTTCTCCGGAGGTCGTTCGTTTTGTTGAAATTTTGATCGATAAAAAAAGAATTTCGGAAATTACTAACATTACAAACGCCTATAAAAACCTGATGGATGACGAGTCCGGAGTTACTCGCGGAGTGGTTAAATCTGCAAAGGCATTGTCGTCTGAACAGATAAAAAATCTTGAAGAAAAAATTAAAGGAATTCTTAAAAAGAAAGTGGCACTGACCTTTGAAGAAGATCGCTCACTACTTGGTGGTGTTGTGGCTCAGGTTGGTGGATGGACTTTTGACGACAGCCTGGATATGCATCTTAAAAATTTAAATGAAAGCTTAATTAAATAAAGAGGTTATAAATGGAAACTACTCAAATTCGCGCAGACGAAATCAGTCGAGTTCTTAAAGAACAGATTAATCAGTACAATAAAAATATTGAAGTCAGTGAAACCGGAACTGTTTTATCAGTTGGTGACGGTGTTGCACGCGTTTATGGCCTTGAAAATGCTATGGCTGGTGAGCTTGTTGAATTTCCAAATCAAGTTTCAGGCATGGTTTTGAATCTTGAAGATTCGCATGTGGGTATCGTTATTTTTGGTGAAGACAGACATATTAAAGAAGGCGACACAGTTAAAAGAACAAAAAAAATCGTTCAAGTTCCAGTAGGTGAAGCCCTTTTGGGTCGTGTCGTTGATGCATTGGGAACTGCAATCGATGGTCGCGGCGCTATTAAGAGCGAGCACTCTCGTATCGTAGAATTAAAAGCACCTGGTATTGTTTATAGAAAATCAGTCAGCGAGCCACTGCAGACAGGTATTAAGGCAATTGACTCTTTGATTCCAATTGGCCGTGGACAACGCGAGTTGATCATTGGTGACCGCCAAACTGGTAAAACAGCTATTGCGATTGATACAATTATCAATCAAAAAGGACAAGGCGTTCACTGTTTTTACGTAGCCATCGGCCAAAAACAATCAACAGTTGCTGTTGTTGTTGAAAAATTGCGCGCTGCTGGAGCAATGGACTACACAACGGTTATCGTTGCTGGCGCCGCAGATCCAGCTCCACTACAATTTCTAGCAGCATATTCTGGCACTGCAATGGCCGAATATTTCCGTGATTCTGGTCGACATGCTTTGATCATCTATGATGATTTGACAAAACAAGCCCAGGCGTATCGTCAATTATCATTATTACTTCGTCGTCCTCCGGGCCGTGAAGCTTACCCAGGCGACGTTTTCTATCTTCACAGCCGTTTGTTAGAGCGTGCAGCGAAGCTTTCTGATGATAAGGGTGGCGGTTCATTAACTGCACTTCCAATTATCGAAACGCAAGCCGGGGATATTTCTGCCTACATTCCAACGAATGTGATTTCAATCACAGACGGACAGATTTTCCTAGAGTCAGATCTGTTTTACAAAGGGATTCGTCCAGCGGTTTCTATCGGTAAATCAGTTTCGCGTGTGGGCGGTGCGGCTCAAATTAAAGCGATGAAGCAAGTTGCGGGTTCAGTAAAACTTGAGCTTGCACAATATCGTGCGATGGAGGCTTTCGCCGCTTTTGCATCTGATCTTGATAAAGCAACACAAATGCAATTGGCCCGTGGCCGTCGTCTTGTTGAGCTTTTAAAACAAGGTCAATACCAACCTCTTAAAGTTGAAGAGCAAATCGTTGTTATTTTTGCAGCAACAAATGGTTATGTCGATACTTACCCAGAGACAGACGTGCGTCGCTATGAGAGTGAAGTTTTGGATTTCTTGAAACAAAAACATTCACACATCATGAAAAACATCGCAGAGAAAAAACAAATTGCTGACGACACTAAAAAATCTTTAGTTGATGCATTGAACGAGTTTAAAGCTGTGTTTCAACCTTCAACTGGAAAAAAATAGGTCATTCAATGGCTAATTTGAAGGATATTCGGGCTCGAATTGAGTCCACAAAAAACACCCAGCAGATCACGAAAGCCATGAAGCTTGTATCTGCTGCAAAGTTAAGAAAGGCTCAGCACAATATTGTGAACATGAGACCGTATGCTTTAACTTTGCGTAAAATGATTTCAGATATCGCAGTGACACAAAAAGTAACCCATCCTTTGATGTTACCAAAAATCGAAGTGAAAAAGGTTTTACTTGTTGTTTTAACTTCGGATCGCGGTCTTTGCGGAGCCTTTAC
>DGYJ01000018.1:33202-37101 GCA_002396665.1 Bdellovibrionaceae bacterium UBA5009 | reverse complement strand
CCGGTCTTTGCGGAGCCTTTAATACAAATATCAATAAATATGCCGAGAATTATTATAAATCCAATAGTTCAAAGTATGAAAAAATTGATTTCTTTTTTATTGGCCGTCGCGCGAATGATTTTTTTGTTAAGCGTGGAGTAAAGCCCGTTGAATCAATGCTTAAATTGGACAAAGAAATTTCTTATAAACTAGCTTCAGACGTTTCTGAAAAGTTATTAGCAAAATACACAGAAGATCATTACGACGAAATTCGCATTGTTTATAATGAATTTAAATCTGCAATTGCTCAAAACGTTGTGGCAGAAACAATTCTTCCAGTCAGCATTGAGCACAGCAATTTCAATAAAGAAAACAATCCAACGCATTTTTCTGATGATATGGTTTTTGAACCAGCTCCGGAAAAAATTATCGAAAAACTTTTAGTGAAACACTTTAGTCTTCAAGTTTATCGATGCATGTCTGAAAGTGTTGCGGCCGAACATGGTGCACGTATGACTGCGATGGAAAATGCGACAAATAACGCCAAAGAAATGATCAATGGATTAACTTTGACGTACAATAAATTGAGACAAGAAAAAATTACTACAGAATTAACTGAAATTACGAGCGGTGCGGAAGCACTTAAATAGGAGCTATTAAGATGGCAAATGGTAAAATTAAACAAGTAATGGGTCCAGTTGTGGACGTTGAGTTTGAAGGCGGAGAACTTCCTCCAATCAACACAGCATTGCGTGTAACCAATAAACTTGTATCTGAAAAAGAAAATAATCTTGTTTTAGAAGTTGCTCAGCACTTGGGCGACAATGTTGTAAGAACAATTTCAATGGACTCGACAGAAGGATTAGTTCGTGGCGCCAAAGTGATCAGCACAGGAAACATGATCACAGCTCCAGTAGGACGCGAATCGCTTGGACGTATTATCAATGTGGTTGGCGAACCAGTTGATGAAGCGGGACCAGTGAAAACGAAAGAACAATGGCCAATTCACAGATCTGCTCCTAAGTTTGAAGACCTTGCGACAGCAACAGAAATGTTGATGACCGGAATTAAAGTTGTGGATCTTTTAGCTCCATACTCTAAGGGCGGTAAAATCGGTTTGTTCGGTGGTGCGGGTGTTGGTAAAACAGTTTTGATCCAAGAATTGATTCGCAATATCGCAACTGAGCATGGAGGTTTCTCTGTGTTTGCGGGCGTTGGCGAGCGAACTCGTGAAGGAAACGATCTTTGGGTAGAGATGAAAGAATCCGGCGTTATTGCAAAAACGGCACTTGTTTTCGGTCAGATGAATGAGCCACCAGGAGCCCGTGCGCGCGTTGCTTTGACTGGTTTGACTGTTGCTGAATATTTCCGTGATGTTGAAAAACAAGACGTTCTTTTCTTCGTTGATAACATTTTCCGATTTACTCAAGCCGGTGCGGAAGTGTCTGCATTGTTGGGCCGTATTCCATCAGCGGTGGGTTACCAACCAACTTTGGGAACTGAAATGGGTGTGATGCAAGAGCGTATTACATCTACAAAACAAGGGTCTATCACTTCCGTTCAAGCTGTTTACGTTCCTGCGGATGACTATACGGATCCAGCTCCTGCAACAACATTTACTCACTTAGATGCAACTACGAATTTGGATCGTGATATCGCAGCTCTTGGTATCTTCCCAGCGGTTCATCCCTTGTCTTCAACTTCTCGTATTTTGGATCCACAAATTGTGGGTGAAGAGCACTATAAATGCGCGCGTGACGTTCAGGCCCTATTGCAACGTTATCGTGAGCTTCAAGATATTATCGCGATCTTGGGTATGGACGAGTTGTCTGAAGAAGATAAACTTGTTGTTGCTCGAGCACGTAAAATTCAAAGATTTTTATCGCAACCATTCTTCGTTGCTGAGCAGTTCACAGGTCTTCCAGGTCGCTATGTAGACATTAAAGACACCATTAAAGGTTTCCGCGAAATTCTTGATGGAAAACATGATTCATTGCCAGAACAGGCATTCTATCTTGTTGGAACAATTGAAGACGCGATCGAAAAAGCCAAAAAACTACAAGCTTAATTAGTTTTTTAAATTAATGGGCTTTTTAAATAAGCCCATTAAAAATAAATTTTAAAGATAGGTTTTTCAGATGTTTAAAATGACCCTAGTTACTCCAGAGAAAAAAATTGTTGTTGGATCAGAGATCGAACAAGTGACGGTTCCAGCTTACAGCGGAATGTTAAATATTCTACCTGGTCATACTCCAATGATCACATCGCTTGAAACTGGAATTATGAGCTGGAAAATTAAGGGCGAAGATAAAACACATAAAGCTGTTGTTAGCTCTGGATACTGCGAAGTTCACCCCCAAGGCGTTGATATTTTGGCTGAAAGTTTGCAAACAACAGAAGAAATTAATATCGAAGACAGCAAGAAGACTATTATTGATGCTGAAAAGAAAATGACTACTGAATTGTTGAATGATGAGAATTTTGAACTTCAAATTCGGGAACTTGCTCGCGCGAGATCATCAATTGATCTGGCTTCAAATAAGCACTAGATTTTTTTTCATCAAAATCGCTGTGAATTGATAAAATAAAACTTTTAATAGCAGAAACTGTTTTCTTTGGGTCGCCAAAAAAATGCGCGATTCCACGAAATGAATTTTTCCATCTAAATGCAGTTATAAGACCAAAATTAAGAACAACCGAGTTTTTTTGATAAATTTTTGGAATTTTAGAAATAAGAAAAAAATCTTTTTTAGTGCTCATGGTGACAAAGTTAAATGTGCATCTATTTGATCGTAAGCTTTTAATAAGTGCATTTTCCGACGTCTTTTCGGTAAGCTTAAAAAATTTCATTTTTGGCAGGCTTGATTTTTCAATCACATTTAAAAAATCGTGTTGAGAAGTATAAAGACAAAGTGAATTCTTTTTATCTGTAGAAAGCTGTAGGCTATCGAGCTGTTTTTTGAAGGCATCCAAGTTGATGTTAGCAAATTCGTCTGAACTGAAATTTTGGGCTGGTGAAGCTTCATTGACTGATTCATTGATTGAGGCCAGTTGGCGAGGGTTTGAATTTTCGTTTTGTTGAATTTGACCTAGAAATTTTTTCACGTATAAAATTCTTTCGACCTTTGAATTTAAATCTCGAATGGATAAAGCTTTTCTTTTGTAGGCATCTAAAACAGCTAGGTAAGCTTTCTCTTGTTCTTTAAATGACCAAGACAGCATTATAAGGTCTGTCCCCGCCGCCAATGATTTTATGGCGCCAGTACTTAATCCAAAAGAATCTAAGGAAGAACGCATTTGTAGATCGTCTGTCATGACCAAGCCTTCAAACCGAATTTGATCACGAAGCCAAGTTTTAATTATTTTTTTTGAAAATGATGCAGGAATAGATTGTTCATCTAATGACGGATAAATCACATGGGACATCATCATAGAAGTGTTTGGACCAAGTTCTGCAAATTTTTTAAAAGGTGCAAAATCATTGGTGAGCAATGACTTAATTGGCTCTGATCTGACGACTGAATTCGAGTGTGGATCGGAATTGATTGGACCCAATCCAGGAAAGTGTTTTCCGGTGGGAATAACCCCGGCACGAAGGAGACCTTCTGAATAGGAATATCCAATTTGTGCGACAAGATTTGGATTTCCGCCAAAAGATCTTAATCCAATAAAAGAAGGAATTTGCGGATCTGCAAGATCAAGAACAGGTGCTAGATTCATATTGAAACCAAGTTTTTTTAAAATAGTGCCAACCTCAAAACCAAGTCGTTCCGCAATAGAATCAGATCCGGTAAAACCAATCAAAGATGGGTGGGGTTGCCGAGGCGAAATATTCAAGCGCGAAACAAATCCGCCCTCTTGATCAAGGGCAATCAGTGGAGGAAATTGTTCCGAAGACCACGAAGTTTTCTTTAAATTAA
>DGYJ01000018.1:25590-32999 GCA_002396665.1 Bdellovibrionaceae bacterium UBA5009 | reverse complement strand
TTTAAATTAGAAGTCAGGGACTGAATTTGGGGTTCGTTTATTAAATTTCTTTTAAAAAGTAAAAATGAACTAAAATGAAATTTTTTAATGTGACCAAGAACCTTTTCATCAACTGTAGATTGTGGAAAGCCGATAATGAATAGCTGTCCGACCTTCTCTTCTAGGCTCATATTTTGAATAGTCTTTTTAAGATCGGAATTTTCTTGTGTTGAATGGGCTATAAATCCCTCTGGAGCAGGGCTTTGAGCTGTCGAAAGGTTGGGAAATAATCCAGTCACGCAGATAGCGCTCACCAAAGCGCAAAGCTTCTTGTTAAGATGTATAAAGCCTAGTCCCATATCTATTAAGATAGCAGGGACTGATAAAAACGACAGATAAGGACTGATTTTGTTCAATAATTTAAACCTAAGTCTTTTTGTATGTATTATTTTTCTGATTGGCGGGCGTGCCATTGCTGAAGACGCTCTAGATACTATAGACCAAGGTCATAGTTTTGAAAATTCTGTCGCCGTTTTAGATAGCAACACAGACCATGGGCTTGTTCAGATTTTAACAAAACCTGTTTTATCAACCCCATATCGTGAACGACGAAGTGGAAAAAGCTATTTTTTTGAAATTAATGCAGATAACTACTATCCGTCAGATTATACCTCTAAAATTGACAATCAATTTTTTGATGTAATGTATGGGTCAGAGGATCTAACGATTTTACAAGTTGAGGCGGGTCTTCAATTCAATATGAGTTTTGGATCCCTTGCGTTTTCACTACAGTACGGAAAAGGCTCTCTAGAAGATGATCGTTTGGGAAGCGTTCGCACAATTGAAGTCAGTAAGCCGGCTTTCAAAATGGCGTACCAGATGGATACTTTATGGGATGAGCCTTATGCCGTTCCCTATGTAGGACTTGATCTGTGGAAGATGAGTTTTGCCGAATCATTGGCAACAACACAAACAGCATCTTTTGATACTGGAATTGGAATGACCTATAGAGCAGGTGTTCTTTTGCAATTGAACTGGCTAGATCATGAATCTGCACTGACTTCCTATCAAGATATTGGCCTACAAAATACATATTTAGATCTTTCAATTAATCAGTACGCAGATTCGCAAAACGATTCTGATCCAAGTACTTTTTCTGATTACAATTGGGCCGCAGGCTTAAGAATGGAGTTCTAGTGGGGCTTAATATTTTTTTTAAAAAAACTTTTTCAACAATTATAATTTTATTTTCCGTAGCCGCCGCATCGTCGCCAAACTTTCCAGCAAAACCCTACGAGTTTAAAATTGATTCAGCATGGAAAAAAGTAAACTCCCCAGCCGGGCAAATTTTTCCAGATAACTATGTTTATTCTAAAAATGAAAACATGAAGTTGAACATCATGTACAATATGGGAAATAAGGCCGGAATTCCTGTGACAGAAAAAAATCAAATTCATCCTGATTTTTTAGCTGGAAGAAAAAAAATGAATGATGTGATGGGTGTTAAAAACTGGGTTATTAGTCAGCATGACGTTCAAAAAAAAGATAAGATGACGGTTTTGCTTATAATCGGATCTTACACAGATGCTTTAGGGGTAAGTAAAAAGTTTGAAGAAAGACATTATTTTTTAAGTGAAAAATATGTTGTTGCTAGAATTTCCTACGACGAAAAAAACAAAGACCCTAAGGCTCTTAGTTTGGCAAAAGAATCGTTAGAAAAATTGAAGATGAGGTAGTTTTGAATAAAATAATTTTTACTTTGATTATTTCTTTTTCTTCTTTTGTATCCGCAAAGGAATTTGATCAATTGCAAAATGTTTTAAATGGAAGCTGCAAGGACCATACAGGGATTATTTCCGAATATGTTTCTGGTGGAACGCTAGATGATAAAACAACTATTGCTGGCGAAAGATCATATAAAAATTTTTTCAAACAAGGAACGGATGTTCTAGATAGTTATATTGAAAACAATCGCGAGATGACACCCGAAGTTCAATGTCGAGCAGATTTTTATGCTGCAGCGGTAACCGAAACAGGAATTTATTGGAAAGATTTTGCAGATAGACAAGGTTGTCAAACCAGCGAAATGGTACAAATTGAAGAGTTAAGCGCTGAAGAAGCTGAGGTTGCCTTGTCGATGGATAAAAAACCAGAGGGATGTAATGATCAGCACTGGAATGCCATCGCACAAAATTTACAAGCTATTCGAAATTTAGATAAATTTGTCAGTCAGTATGCTGATCAAAATGGAATTTCTTCTACTGGTGCAGACCAGGCTGATAGCGATGATGCTGAGTCTAGCGGAGACGGACAGGCGTCAGCAGCAGGCTCTGCAAATCCATCACCATCCGTAGATATTCCTCAAGTACAAGAGCCAGCAGCAGTGGCGGCTGACGGGGGTAATCCATCTGAAACCGCTCCAAGCGTAAAAACAGAAGCAACCGCTGAACAGTGCTTTGATTGCGGTGATTCAGATGCCGGGCAAGGTTCGGCGCAAAGTCTGCAAGCAGAAGCAGATAAAGTCTTTAAAGAAATTTCACCTGATAAATCTTGCTGCGATATTATTAAGGCGATGTATCTGCGAAATGGACGGGCAACAAAAAATACTCCATTGACCGATCAAGGTTGTAAAGAAGTTATGGCTGACGACCCTGGCGTTGGAATGACAGGAATGAAGTGCGTAGGTGGCGCGATTTACGGTGCACTTACGAATGTTAGAGATTCGATAACTGCACTTTTTGACTTAGGAACCTACGCGGCCATTCCACAATTACTGGAAAGTTTGTCAACTGAAGAAGGAGTGACTGCTTTGTTACGAAATTTATGGAAAGAAAACACGACGGATATGTTTGATTATTGGTCTTGTTTGAAACCTGGGGCTGCATTTGCTGCAAAATGCGAATATTTGAGCTCTGTACTTGTGGGAATAATTGGAGCTGGTAAGTTTGCTAAATTAGTATTAGCACCCATTAAATCTGCAAAACGCCTAGGGGCCCTTGGAAAAACAGCCAAAGAAGCACAGCGTGCCGCCGATGCTGCAAAGGTAGTGGCAAGAACTAAAGTGTTTGAAACCGCAAGAGCCTATGCCCAAGGAAGAGCTACGCTTTCCGAAGTCAACAAAGCTGCCACGGCTGCACGCATGGGAACCCTAAGCCGAGTGAATGCATTAGACATTGCGATTTCTGGTCGCGTGGGACAAAAAACAATTCGTCCCGTGATGAATGTTGGACAAAGAGCTTTAACTAAAGCCACAGCGCCTGCTAAAAGTTTCGGAAGTAAAATTTCAAATATTTTCAGAAGATCTAAAGAAATTCCAATTCGTCCCTTAAGTCCACGGGTGCAAAAACTGATCAAAGCAGGTGATGTAAAAGGAATTCGTAAAGAAATAAAATCTTTAAATCCTGCACAAAAGCAAGAGGCTCTTTCTATTGTTGTTGATAATGTTGATAGCAAAAGAAATGCACTTCTTCGCGCGCAGGAAGTGGCGTTGGCTCAAAAAGATCAATTAAAAATGGCAAGATACTCTGCTGAGGCAAAAAAATTAGAGGCCACAAAATCCGCAATCAGCAGTGATTTATTGGCTGAAACAAGATCTGCACTTCACGCTTTACCAAGGGCAGACAGAATACAAAAAGCAAATGGCTATCTAAAAGAAATTTCAATCATGCAAGATGAATTAGCTGCGGGTGTAGAAGCTGCAAAAATTCAAAAAAATGCACTTAAGATGAAGTTACTAAATGATGACCTTGAACGATTGCAAAAATTCCGTGCCGTTGTTGGGGCCGAAGCCAAGTAAAATTAAATCAATGTAGAAAGATAATTAAGCTCTTCATAAACATGGGGCCATGTGATGGCGTTCATGCGAATATTAAGTCGATTGTCTGGCGTTAACGAATATTTTTTATTTTCGCGAGTGGCCAACTTAATGACAGTTTCCGGCTTCATTTTGGTTTTATCAGAAAACAACAAGGAAACATTTTTAGGTCCTGCGCTGACATCTTTAATTCCGATGTCTTTGCAGCGTCTTCTGATCAACATCAGGCCGATAAGATTAATCACGGGTTCTGGAAGTTTTCCAAATTGATCTTGTAAGTCCGATTCGATTTGTTGAATATCGTTTTCGCTTTTAATTTCTGCCAAGGCTTTATAATAATTTAGGCGAAGACGAATATCGCCAATATATGAATCAGGAATAAATGCGGGAACGCGAAGATTAATTTCTGGATCTTCTTCAAGATCATCAGGGGCTTCGCCCTTGGCCTCTTGAAGCGTTTGACCTAATAAATCCATATAAAGTTCGTATCCAACAGAAGAAACGTGTCCCGACTGCTCTTCGCCTAAAATATTTCCAGCGCCCCTGAGCTCCAAATCATAGTGCGCAATTCTTAATCCGCTACCAAGAGCCGTATTTTCTTGAATAACCTTAAGTCTTTCCTGGGCATCCTTTTCTAGTTTGCGATTGCGCGGAAGCAAAAGATAACAGTAGGCACGATCTTTTGAACGACCGACCCTGCCGCGCAATTGATAAAGCTGACTTAATCCAAACATTTGGGCTTGATCAATAAACATTGTGTTGGCGCGCGAAACGTCCATTCCAGACTCAACAATTGCCGTACAAACCAAGACATCTATTTCGTGATTAAAAAATGCGAGCATCGTTTTTTCTAACTCTTCTTCTTCCATTTGCCCATGGCCCACGCGAATGCGAGCGTCGGGAACAATTTGACGAATTTCATCGGCCACACCGTAAATCGATTGAACACGATTGTGTATGAAGTAAACTTGGCCGCCACGATGAATTTCAGACGTGATGGATTTACGGATGACCTCTGAATCGAAGGGACAAATAAATGTTCTGGTTGGCAAGCGATCCACCGGGGCAGTGTTGATTAAACTTAAATCCCTAATTCCGACCAAGCTCATATTCAGTGTTCTTGGAATTGGCGTTGCTGAAAGGGTCAGGGTGTCGACGCTATTTTTTAATTTTTTAATTTTTTCTTTATGAGTAACGCCAAACTTTTGCTCTTCATCAACAACCATTAAGCCAAGATCTTTAAACACAATATCTTTACTGAGCAAACGATGTGTTCCAATCAAAATATCAACACGGCCCTCTTTTAGATCAGTCAAAGTTTTTTTAGCCTCTGCATTTGAAACAAAGCGATTGAGAACGCGAATTTCTACAGGCCAGTTTTTAAAACGCTTTTTAAAGGTTTCGAAATGTTGAAATGTTAAAACTGTAGTTGGCGCAAGAACAGCCACTTGTTTTTTATTTTGAACTGCCAAAAAGCAGGCGCGCATTGCAATTTCAGTTTTTCCAAAGCCAACATCGCCGCAAATCAGACGATCCATTGGCTTAGTTGAAGACATATCTTTTTGGATATCTTTTAATGCGCGCAACTGATCATCGGTTTCATCATAGGGAAAGTCTTTATCAAATTGTAAAATATCTTGTTCGCGCAAAACAAATGCCGGGCGATGGAGTTCTGCACGTTTGGCATAAAGCTGAAGAAGCTCGTGGGCCACTTCACGCAAAGCCGCTTTGACTTTTGTTTTTACTTTTTCCCAACCAGTTCCGCCAAGTTTATCCAACGGGGCCGTGCTGTTGGCGCCTGAATATTTTTGCAGCTGCGCAACCCGGTAAACTGGAAGGTAGAGCTTGTCTTTTTCTTTATATGAAAGTTGGATGAATTCACTATCGACGCCACCAATGGACATCATTTTAAGTCCATCATACTGGCCAATACCATGCTTGATATGAACAACAAGATCCCCAGGCTTTAAATCGCCAAAGCTTAATCTTTTGGCTTGGTCATGAAATTCTTCAGCCGCCTTGGTGGGACGAAGCGATTTTTCTTTTCTTCCCCAAAAATCTTCTTCACGAAGAAAAATAATTTTTTCCTCGTCCATTCGCAGGCTGCCTGGAATCCACCGGGGAATAAGATGTATCAGATTTGGATTTCGCCCTTGTTCAGACAACCAGGAATCCCACAAATAATCCTCGGCGTCTAACTTGATTGGTAAAAAATCCATTCTTTCGATCCAGTGGGAAAGTCGCTCTAACTGAGAATTATTTTTTAGAGAAATAAAAATTCGGTATCCGTCTTCTTTCCAATCCTTTAATTTTTTACCTAGGGCTTCAATCCACAAATCAGAGCCAAGCGTCGAGGTTTGGGCCAGCCGCGAGAAATCATTAGTATCGACAGTTTGGTACTCAATTTTATCAAATTTTTGATCTTCGCTGGTTTCTAAAAAATCTAAATCAGAAAATTCGTAACGAAATTTTTGTAAGCCAGTTCCAACTTTTTCTAAGGGTTGAAAAATTTTTTCAAAATCCGCCCGAAACAAAGAATTTTCAGAACGTTGAAAATCATTTTTAAGTTCTGCCAAAAACTGATCATTGGACTGTTGAATACGCAACGAATCCAAAACCCAAAAATTCAGTTCTATGGAAAAATAATCTAGTGGAAAGCTTAACTCTTTATAAAAATTTTCTATATAATATTCAATTCCGGGAAAATAATTTTTATGTAGAAATTGTCGAAGTGTTTCTTCTTTTTCTGAACTTGAAACGTCGTTTTTATCCCAGTAATTTCTTAAATTAGAAATCAAAGACTCGTAATTTTCGTCTAAAAAAAGAACTTCTTTGGCTGGGACAAGATCAAAACTATTAATGGTTGATAAACTTCTTTGATCGTTGGGATTAAAAAAACGTAAAGTCTCGATTTGATCGCCAAACAGTTCGATTCGAATTGGTTGAGCATGGGCGGGCGTGAAGACATCAATAATTCCCCCACGCAAAGAATACTGGCCGACATCTTCAACAATGGGTGTTGAAGTATAGCCGAGCTCTTGAAGCTGATTTTGAAATTGATCTGAAACTTCGTCGCCAACCCTGATTTTTTTCGATAACTTTGTAAAAATTGAAAATGGCAAAGTCGCTTGTCCCAAACCCTGTGCCGTGGCCACAAAAATTTGACCAGGCTTCGCTTGGTTTGCTTGATTTAAAAAATTCAAACGATCAGCACAGAGCCTTGGGTTTGGATAAAGACCCGAATAAGGCGATAAATCAAACTCGCCTAAAATTGTTACAGATTTTTGTGGGTCGAAGGACTCTGTAAGCATTTGAAATCGCTTGGCCTGATCAAGACCCTCAACCAAGACAAGGTGCGGCAAGTTATTGATTAATTTAGAAAAACTTTGGGACAAAAAAAATGAAAGAGATAAAAGCGACTGGCCACCTGTGATTCGAATTAAAGAATGCTTATTTTCCAGGCTTCTTTGCAGAAGAGTTTCTAATCTGAGGTGGGTCGGTTCGAATTTCATTTCGACCCATTTAACATTTATATTTCTTGGAATTCAATCTATGGATGAGTATAACTAAGTGATTCAAAACAATATTGTTTGAGGGGGGCTCGAAATGCCTTTGC
>DGYJ01000018.1:23538-25477 GCA_002396665.1 Bdellovibrionaceae bacterium UBA5009 | reverse complement strand
AGTATAAATAAATATTCTGTTTTGAATAAAAAATCCTAAACATCAGGGAGGGGATTTTCATGCCATTAGGTGGGGTTATATTTTTAGGCGTATTTATCGCTATTTTTGGAACGGCGTTGGTTTTTTTAGCAAGAGCAACAGGTGTTAAAAACAAAAGAAATCCTGTCGTTAAAATGGATCCCTACGAGTGTGGAATTCCCGGACAAGAAAAGAAAGACACAAAAGTTTCTGTTAAATTTTATCTGACAGCTATTTTGTTTATTCTTTTCGATATCGAAATTATTTTCATGTATCCGTGGGCTGTTAATTTTCAAGAATTCATTGCCAGTGGCGTTGGCGGATTTGTTTTCGTTTCAATGCTTTTCTTTTTAGCCGTATTTATTTTTGGATTGTTTTGGGAAGTTAAATCAAAAGCATTGGATTGGGAATAATCATGAGCAGCATGGGTTTAGATCTATTTGAGATTACAATTAACGGAGTAAAACTTCTTCTTATTTTTTTAATGATGGTTCAGGCGGTTCCAATTCTTGTATGGCTTGAGCGTCGCGGATCGGCGTTTATTCAAAATCGTTTTGGTCCTAATCGCGTAGGTCCACTTGGCTTGGTTCAGCTGTTGGCAGATGCTGTGAAGTTTTTGTCGAAGGAAGATTTTGCCCCAAGAACAGCGGTAAAGCCTTTGTTTTATGCTGCCCCTGTTTTTGCATTGATACCTGCGACTCTTGCATTTTGTGCGATCCCAATGTCAGTGCCCTTAAATTTGGGCGGATATATTTTTCGCATCCAAGGTTACGACATGAATGTTGGGATTGTGTTTATTTTGGGAATATCATCTATGGCTGCCTACACAATTTTGATGGCGGGCTGGGGATCTGGAAATAAATTTTCATTGATGGGGGCCATGCGCGCCAGCGCGCAAATTATTAGCTATGAATTGGCTCTTGGTTTATCAATCGTTGGTGTTATCATGATGTACGGAACTTTCAATTTGACCGAAATGATTGCTCAACAGCAAGGAGCACTGCAATTCAGCGCCTTTGGCTACACTGTGAGTTCATCATTTTTGCCAAACTGGGGAATTTTTTATCAACCCCTTGGTGCTATTTTATTTTTCTCGGCTGCCTTTGCTGAATCCAACAGACTTCCTTTTGACTTGGCCGAGGGCGAAGCAGAACTTGTTGCCGGATTTCACACCGAATATGGCGGCTTTAAAATGTTAATGTTTTTTATCGGTGAGTACGGACATATGATGTTGGCCTCTGGCCTTATGATCACGTTCTTTTTGGGCGGTTACAGCATTCCCGGGGTCACAGTTGAAGATGTCAGACAGTTTGTTGCACAAAATATTTCAAACTCTGATTCAACAATTAGTATTTTGACCACACTTATCCATTTCCTATCCTTCAATATTAAGTTTGGTTTATTTCTTTGGATTTTTATTTGGGTCCGATGGACTCTTCCGCGCTTTAGATACGATCAATTGATGGATTTGGGTTGGAAAACGATGTTGCCATGGGCTCTTGCAAACACAATTGCAACGGCATTTATCATTTATTTTACATCAATGGCTTTTTAAGAAGGGGTGATTTGTGACTGCAGATGTTTTTCTATTTTGGTTTTTAGCCCTGGTCACTTTGGGCGCTGGGCTTTCGGTCGTGCTTTTATCTAATCCAATTTATTGTGCCCTTAGTTTAGTTATGACGATGGTTGGTGTTGCGGGATTGTTTGTAACCCTAGGTGCGTATTTTATCGCCGGAGTTCAGCTGATCGTTTATGCCGGGGCAGTCATGGTTTTGTTTGTCATGGTGTTAATGCTTTTTGATTTGAAAGCAGAGCTTGCGGCTTTTACAAGGGGCTTTTTTACTGGAGCTTTAAAAATATTATCAGTTGGTGTTCTTGGTGGGTTGGTCGTTGGCGCAATTACAATGAGCACGGGCGCTCT
>DGYJ01000018.1:2619-23404 GCA_002396665.1 Bdellovibrionaceae bacterium UBA5009 | reverse complement strand
AATGAGCACGGGCGCTCTTTCTGATAACCCAATCAATAAACCAACACAGGGTGCAATTGTTCTTAATAACGGCGCAACAAGCTCTGTCCAAGCCATCGCTGGAGCGGGCGCTGCAGGGCCTGACGAGTCTGTTAAAAAATTATCCGAGGCCTTGTTTCTGCAAAATGTTTTTGGATTTGAAGCCCTTGGAATTTTATTACTTATTATAGCTGTCGGGGCCGTTGCCCTTTCACGTAGTCGCGGAGGAACCCATGCTCAACGCTGATGTTTTTACACAAATTGGTTTAAATCATTATCTTGTGCTTGGCGCTTTGATGTTTGTCATGGGTATGGCCGGAGTGCTTTTGCGAAAAAATGTTATCGTTATATTAATGTCCATCGAGTTGATGTTGAACTCGGTCAATTTAACACTGATTTCTTTTAGTCATTTCAGCCAAAACATTAATGGCCAAATTATGGTTTTCTTTGTCATGACAATCGCAGCGGCAGAGGCTGCTGTTGGATTGGCTTTGGCCGTTGCAATATTTAAAAGATTTAAAGAAGTTAACATTCGCTTTTTCGAGCATTTGAAAGGGTAGGAAGGTCACAAAATGAATCATTCAGCTTTGATGTCGATCCTTATATTCAGCCCATTTATTGGTTTTTTAATTAATGGATTGCGCTTTCGTAGTCAGAAGGCAAATTTGTCGGGCTCAATTGCTACGGCCGCGCTTTTTATATCATTTATTTCTGCAATTTTATTGGTTGTCGATTTAGCAGGAATGCCAGAGGAATCACGTAAAATTCATGTTCAATTTTTTGAATGGATTGCGGTTTCACAATTTAAAGTCAACTTTGCTTTCTTGATCGACCAAATCAGCGCCATCATGATTTTAGTCATCACGGGCGTTGGCACATTGATCCATCTTTTTTCGATTGGATACATGCACCATGATAAGGGCGTCACAAAATACTTCGCGTATTTAAATCTTTTCGTCTTCAACATGTTGATTCTAGTGCTGGGCGATAGCCTCCTGACATTATTTGTTGGATGGGAAGGCGTCGGTCTGTGTTCGTATCTTTTGATTGGATTTTGGTTCACCGATAAAGAAAAAGCAGCGGCTGGAATGAAGGCCTTTATCACAAACAGAATTGGTGATGCGGCTTTTTTAATTGGTTTATTTATTTTGTTCACAACTTTTGGAACAGTGAATATTCAAGAGCTCAATGCCCTGGCCCCAACAGTGGCCGAAGCCTCTTGGTTGGGCGCCGTCACCCTAGGGACTTTGTTTTTATTTATTGGAGCCACAGGAAAGTCAGCGCAAATTCCACTTTATGTTTGGCTTCCTGATGCAATGGCGGGCCCAACTCCAGTTTCAGCTCTAATCCATGCGGCAACAATGGTGACTGCGGGCATCTATATGATCGTTCGTTTGAATCCATTATTTATTATGGCCCCAAATACTTTAATGGTTATTGCCATCATCGGCGCAGCAACAGCAGTTCTTGCGGCATCGATAGGTATTACACAATTTGATATTAAAAAAGTATTGGCGTACTCAACAGTTTCACAGCTTGGCTATATGTTTTTAGCTTGTGGTGTTGGGGCCTTTGGCCCCGCTATGTTTCATCTTATGACCCACGCCTTTTTTAAAGCGCTCATGTTCTTGGGTTCTGGTAGCGTGATTCACGCCATGCACGAAGAACAAGATATTCGAAAAATGGGTGGCTTGAAAAAATACTTACCAATCACGCATTTCACATTTTTCTTAGGCTGGGTCGCTATTATCGGAATGCCACCATTTGCTGGATTCTTTTCAAAAGATGAAATTCTATGGATGTCCTATCATTCACCACTGGGCCACGTGGCCTTCTGGGCTGCGGGGGCACTTGGTGCAACAATGACAGCCTTCTACATGACTCGATTGATGTGTTTAACGTTCTGGGGAAAAAGCCGTGTTCCAAAAAGTGTACATCCCCACGAATCTCCATTGTTGATGACGATTCCATTGATGGTTCTTGGACTTCTTAGTGTCATTGGTGGCTGGATTGGAATTCCCCATGTGATTTCAGAGGTGTTGCCAAATCATCCAGAAAATATTCTAGAACATTGGCTAGAGCCTGTTGTTCGACAAATTCCAAATTTGCAGCACGGAGAGGCTTCGCTAGAGTGGACATTAATGGGTGTGTCGGTCACGTTGGCAGTGATTTCGGCAGCAATTGCTTATCATTTTTATGTGCGAAAACCTGAAGTTCCAGTACAAATTGCAAAATCAATGGGCCCTGTTTACCAAGTGATTTATAAAAAATATTTGGTCGATGAATTTTACTATGGATTCATTATAAATCCATTGGTGAAAGTGTCAGAAAAAATTTGGTACTATATTGATGTTAATCTCATCGATAAAACGACCTATGTCATATCTGACGTTGTTCGTGGCGGTGGATCTGTCGTTCGTTCATTACAAACTGGAAACTTACAACAATACGCTATGTATTTTGGCCTTGGGCTTGTACTTGCGCTTTCATTTATTTTAATGAGGTAGTCATGATCCTTTCAACCATCGTCTTTTTACCACTATTATTTGCTTTGGCGATTACCCTTTGGCCGAACGAGAGAAGCTTAAGATCTCTTGCTCTTGGTTTTTCTGTTATCGAATTTTTGATCAGCCTGACTTTGTTACAAAAATTTGATCCCAGCACAGCATCACTACAAATGGTTGAAAAAACTATGTGGATTCCACGATTTGGAATCCAGTATTTTTTAGGTATCGACGGGATATCTTTGTGGCTAGTTTTACTAACAACTTTCTTAACCCCGATCATTATTTTGGGCAGCTGGAATTCTATAGATAAAAAAATTAAAGGCTTCCACGCTTGCATGTTTATTCTTCAAACAGCCATGCTTGGCACATTCTTGGCCCTTGATGCAGTTTTGTTTTATGTTTTTTGGGAGCTTTCACTGATTCCGATGTATTTCATCGTCGGCATTTGGGGCGGGGCTCGTCGAATTTATGCCACGGTTAAATTCTTTATTTACACTATGGCGGGTTCAGTTTTGATGTTAGTTGCGATTATTTACATGATGTATCTTACTCAAGAAGCCACCGGGCAGATGAGCGCAAGCCTACTGGACTTTTATCAATTAAAGATTCCGTTTATTGGAAAACAATTTTTTAGTCTGCAAACACTTTTGTTTTTTGCATTCTCTCTTGCGTTTGCAATCAAAGTTCCAGTTTTCCCAGTTCACACTTGGTTGCCAGATGCCCACGTCGAGGCCCCAACTCCGGGCTCTGTTATTTTAGCTGGTGTGATGTTAAAAATGGGAACCTACTGTTATTTGCGATGGGTTATTCCATTGTTTCCAGAAGCCGCAGAGTATTGGGCTTGGTTGTTTTTGACCCTTGGTGTGATTGGGATAATTTACGGAGCCATCGTTGCAATGGTTCAGCCCGACATTAAAAAACTTGTCGCCTACTCGTCAGTTTCGCATATGGGATATATCCTGTTGGGGCTTTTTGTTTTTAATCAATACGGTATTACAGGTGGGATTTATCAAATGTTGAATCACGGGATTTCAACAGGGGCCCTGTTCTTACTGATTGGGATGATCTACGAAAGGACTCATTCAAGAGAAATTTCAAAATATGGTGGACTTGCTTCTGCACTGCCAATATTTACAATTTTCTTTTTTATCATCACCTTGTCTTCAATTGCAGTTCCTTTAACTAATGGATTTGTTGGTGAGTTTTTAATTTTGATGGGAACTTATCAGGCGGCTCCGATTTATTCATATTTTGCAATTACAGGCGTGGTTCTAGGTGCAGCCTATATGTTGTGGATGTTTAAACGAGTCTTCTTTGGCGAAAAAGGAGAGCTTGTCAAAGATGAGCATCACCCTTTACATGATTTAAGTTGGCGCGAAATTACTGTGCTTGTTCCAATGGTTATTATGGTTTTTTGGATGGGACTTTTCCCCAACGGGTTTTTAAACTATTCAAAAGCAAGCATTGATCATCTTGTAAAAAATAAAAATTCTTACAACTTAGTCATTTTTGAAAATGAAAAAAAATCTGAAGTGGCTTTTCGAGGAGATAAATAATGACTTTAAATGTGGGATGGAAAGACTTAGCATTAATTTCACCAATGCTTGTTTTGTTTTTTACAAGCTTGATTCCAATAACAATTAAAGTCTTGCGCGGACAAAGAGAACAACAGCCACTGGCGACTTTGATACAAGCCCTATCTGGACTTGTTGTTGCCCTGGGCTTGTTGATTGTGATGGGGGTCATTGCCCCAGGAACTTCTGCATTCAATAATTCACTGCTGTTCGATTCAATTACCCTTTGGATGGGCGGAATTGCATTGTTAGGAGCAAGTGCTGCAATTATTTTGATGTATGAAAACCCATCAACTCAAGGCGAGCAATTTTCTGAACTTGTGTTTTTAACTTTAAGCTCTTGTTTAGGAATGATGATACTGGTTTCAGCAGTAGACCTTTTAACTGTATTCATCGGGCTTGAGATGATGTCCTTATCTTTATATTTAATGATCGGAATGAGCCACGAGCAGAAATTATCGAAAGAAGCGGCTTTTAAATATTTTATTTTAGGTAGCTTTGCATCGGCGATATTTTTATTCGGCATGGCCTATATTTTTGGAACCACAGGAACGACAAATATTCTGAACTTTATTCAACAAGCTTCGACACTTGTTCAAACAAACACTTTATTTTTGTTCGGAATCACTTTTGTGATTATTGGCTTTTGCTTTAAGGTTTCAATTGCTCCATTTCATGCATGGACGCCGGATGTTTACCAGGGCGCACCAACACCTCACTCTGCTTACATGGCGACAGCCATTAAAACAGTTTCATTTGCTGCGTTTTTAAGATTGATTGCGACAAAATCTTTAGTCGGATCAGAAAATTTATTTGATGTTCTTCAATGGTTAGCAGTGATCACTATGTTGGTTGGAAATGTTGCCGCTATTTTACAAAACAATTTAAAAAGAATGCTGGCCTATTCAAGCATTGCTCATTCGGGATATATTTTAGTTGGATTAATTACTGCTGGGGTTTCTGAAGACGGTGTTTTCGGTGCAAGCAGCGTTATTTTCTATCTTTTGAGTTATTCGTTAATGACTATGGGTGCTTTTGCCATTGTTTCTATTATGGAAAAAAATGAAAACAGTTCCATCATGGTTGATGATTTAGCTGGTTTTGCAAAAAATCGCCCTGTGTTGGCTTTATGTTTTAGTGCATTCATGCTTTCTTTGGCGGGACTTCCACCATTTTTAGGATTCTTTTCTAAATTTTATTTATTCAATGCTGCCATCGGAGAAGGACTTATTTGGCTCGCCATCTGGGGTGTTATCAATTCAGTGATTAGCGTTTATTACTATTTGCGCCCATTGGTTGTGATGTACATGAGAGAGGGAGACGCTGAAATTGCCCCAAGATCATTAACTGCAACAACGGTGACTTTGGTTGTGTCTGCAATTTTTGTTTTAGTCCTTGGCGTCGTTTCAGGACCATTTCTTTCAGCGGTTGAGAAAAGTTTTCTATAAAACTTTAAAACCTAAAGACAATGGATTTTTTAGCCAAAAATTAAAGATCGTGACGTTACATATCGTAACGTCGAAGGACTTGAATGGCTGATTTAAATCCAATCTTTACAATCCGTTCGAGGATTTTTGGATTTAAACTAAAATGATCCACAAAAAACATTTCGTAGTTTTGCGGGCGTGGACTGATATAGACATAATCAACATCAGACCTGTAATTAAAACGACTTTTAATAATTTCTAAAACTTTTTCACGGTGCTCATCAGGTAGATTATTTTGTTTAAAATAGCCATCAATGGTTTTGAATATTTGTTTTAGGGTTGATTGCCACTCGATATGTTTTGAAATTTTTTGTTCTAAAACCTGGTAAAGGGCTTGGTTGATAATGACGGGGATTCCGTACTCGTGCAAACTGCCCATTTCTTCAGTGTAGTGATAGGGCTGCATCGAATAGGATGAAATCACTAGGTCGCAGCCTCGATCGGCAGCGACGTGGGCCGATAAGGTTTCACGAATTTCGCCGTCATAATAATATAAAGTTTTCCCGTCGGGGCGTTGAATACCGTAGGGCGAAAAAAGTGGAGGCAGGGCCGTTGAGCAGGCCACCGCCTGGCTAATGTTTGAATAGTTAATGTATTTTGTGGAAGATGTTTTGTAACTTTCTGGGAAGTTCCCAAAAAGAACTTTTCTTGTATGGTTCAGCTGAGTAGCCACAATATAAAGTTCAGCCTGCAGTTGCGAAAAATCGTTTTCTAAGAAGACGTACTTTCTTAAATAACGCTCTAAGCCATCAGTGGTCACCAATCCATTCAGTTTAAAACCATTTTTGATAAGGGCCTCTAAGCCACCGGTGACCAGGGACTTTTTAAGAAGAGTTTGGGGTAAAAACCTGAATAGGCTGTGACTATTCACCGAAAAAATATGCCGATAACTGATGGGTTTCATCGATGAAAAATCATTGGGTCTGAAGATGGGTTTATTCCCTGAACCAATCTGAAAGGCGTTGACCAGGGATTCAGGGCTGTATCCACCGGCAAGGACAGAAGCGACAAAGGCCCCTGCACTTGATCCAACATAAAGTTGGATAGTCATGGGGTCATTTTTGCTTTCACGTGATGATGGATTCAGTGGACCACCAGCAAACTTAAACCCTTTTTCTTTTAAGGCTAAGCAAACACCAATATGATACGCCGCAGCTTTAATTCCGCCACCACTGAGAACAAGTCCAATCTTTTTCTTATCTTTGAAACGCATATCCAGAGTTAATCACTATTCAACCTATTTGAGAAGCCATGATCTACAAAAATGACTAGCCACCAAAGAAGAACTCGGATTGAATATTTATTAAACAAGGCCTTGGTCCTGACTAGTCATTAAAATTTGACAGGTCATCTTGGTTTGATAAGTTTGATTAAGCAGATCAAAGACCACCACCTAAATGGTCATGATCTTGTGACTAGGAGAAATAGATGTCTTTATCAGAATGGCTACCACTGACTGACTACTCAAATAAGTACAAAGTCAGCATTAGCACCTTGAGAAGACGAATTAAAGCCGATGATATTTCCTATCGTTTAGACGACGGGAAGTACCTTATCATCGACGAACCGATGAGTGCCCATCAGAAACATCGCCCCTCCCAAATCAGCGAAATGGATTTGGTGGGTGCTCATCGATTGGAAATGGAAAGCATGGGCCCTATTCAAAAAGTATCTCAACTTGAAGGGGCTCATCAAATTTCTAGAAATGACTTGGGCCAAAAAAACGAACCGATTCTTACGGCGGCCAATAAACTTTTGAAAGAATTAAAAACAGCCTACACACAAATTCTTCATGAAAAAGAAGAACAAATTTTAAAATTAAGATCTGAAATTGCAGATCTTAAAACCCTTGTGAAGTTGCTAGAGCAACAAAACTCGAAACACCAATCTGACAATTTTTAAAAAATGAATTAAAAATATATTTATTGAACTTCTTCGACTTCAATCCAAATTCGATTTTGATTATCAGTGGTTGCACGTAAAATTCGAAATGTTGGCGCATTCCAGATGACTTCGCCTTCGTAGGGGAAGCTACTGATAGAAGAAATAAGCACACCAGTTAAGTTTTTGCGAACAACAAGAACTGCATTTTTGATAAAATTTGTAAAACCAGAATTTGCACTGCCACTCATAAATGACGAGTAAGAATATTCTTCGCCAGCTTTTAACGTCGACCACTCTTCATATGGAATTGAAGTGCCAATGTAGATATCACCACTGTAAGGGCGAATATGTCCTAAAATTGAAACCATTAAATTTTTAACAAGTCGAAGGCTTTGATGAAAGCGCGAATCAATAAAAGATTCACGATCAAAAAGCAAATACGCCCCTTGGGAATACAAACGCATGGCAAAGTATTTCTCGTAGGGGATATCACAAATTCTTCCGGTGCGAATTAATCCAAAATAACGACCAACATTTTCTACGATGACTTTTCTGAAAGAGGTCACCATTAAATCAAACTGTGCCCGTTCATATCCAGAGTAACCTTGAGATGAAACAAATGAATTGTAGGTTGTATCAAAATGAGACGGTCTTGCATAGGAAAGCCGTGCTGTAGTTTGAGGATAAACTAAGTCAATAAAGCGATAAAGGTCATTTAAAAGCTGCGAGTTTTGATTCACAGTTGAGTTTGCATCATTATAAGCCTTGCCTGCATTTGTAATCTTTGTGGCTTTACCATATTGGGTGAACAGATCATGGTAGTATTCTGCATTGAAGAATTGATAAAGTGTGGATTTAGAAATAACGACATTTTCAGTCGATCGCGCAGAACTAACACAGGCCGGGGATTGGGTTAATAGGGCATCAATATTTCTATTTTGAATTTCATTCATTATTCGATTAGAAAAATTTGAATCGTGTCTTAAAAAAGCAGATTCTGCCTGGGCAAAATGGGTCCCAAGAAGAGCCACTGAAAGAGCAGCTATTTTAAAGGATAATTTCAAATTTGAAGTCTTCATTTGGGGCCTCTACTTTATCAGGTCATCGCATATAGGCTTTTACAGCCTTACTGCAGAATCTTAATGCAATATATTGGCCAAATTATTGCTTTGTTCTTTCGTTGAAACTGAAGGAGTTGCCATGAGGATTTTATTGGTATTTGGGCTCTTATTTATGTCTATGATTTCGACAGCCAGGGCCCAGAATTGCTCGAATGTGGATTTTAGCGAAGACCTTGGTGACCCAAGAAGCCAAGGGGATATCGGCTGGTGTTATGCCAATGCGGCTGCGGACCTATTATCCTACAAATACCGAGATGAATTAAAGGGTGAAAAAGTATCTGCCATCTATATGGCCCTTTTGTACAATAAAACTTACTATACAGATGTACAAAAAAAAGTTGGACCAAAAATTTCTAAATTTTTTAAACAAAATGTGTCCGATGGAATTGGCGAAGGTGGATTTATGTCCCTGGCCATCCACAGCGCCTTAAAAAAAGGATTTTGTCCTAAAAATTTGGACGACCAACTGGCAAGACATAGCAATAGCGACCTTTCTCTTCAAAAAAAATTAGAAAAAGGTCTTAGTATTAAGATTGCTTTTGATAAAGCTCAGAAAAAATACAAAAAAGGTTGGGCTCTTGGCGCAGAACCAATCATTAAAGAGATCAGGGAAAAAGACAATATTTTAGATGATGTTGATAACGAACGCCTGTATGAAATTTTGCGAACAACAACTACAGAAACTTTTTTAGTGACTCTTGGTGATGAGCTATGCAAAGAAGAAAAATATTTTCCTAAAAAATATTATTTAACGAATTGGCGTGTTGCCTTTAATAAACCGAAATACAATTTGTATTTGTTTAACGAGATCGATAGACAGTTAAATCAAAAAAATCCAATTGGTGTCATGTACTATATGACTTTTTTTGGTGGATGGAATAAGGGCGTAGATCTTGCCGATGCCCATGCCTCTGTGATTGTTGGCCGAAGATGGTTGCCTGCGGGAACTGTTTTGGCTTCTGGCGAAGTGCTGTCTAAAGGTCGCTGTGAATATAAACTTAGAAACTCTTGGGGAAAGTACAGCTGCAATTCGAATAACTATGCAAATCCTGATTTCACAAGTTTAAGTTCTAGCTCTCCACAAAACGCAGTTGCAGGTTGTGAAAAAGGTCATATCTGGATTGATCGTGAAAAATATAAAAATTATCTTTATGGTGTGACATATATTGGGACGCAGGAAACCAGTCCACCAAAAGGAAGCCTTCCTTCAATTAAAGACCTTGTACGATCAATTATAGATATTCCATTTTTTTCTAAATGAATTTTTACTGAAAATTTAAAGTTTGTGCAAAAAAAAGAGGCTTGTTACAACAAGCCTCTTTAAGTTTGAATATCAAATTATTTGTTAAACTTATCTTAAGCCGCGGCTGAAGATGTTTTTGATTTCTTTGACTCTTTTTTCGGAGTTTGTTTTTTAAGTGTGCTTTTTGAATTTTTATCAAAAGCGACCGCAAAAACCTCGTCCAAATTTTCAGCCAAGATAAAGTTCATTTTATCTTTAAATACTTGGGGAATATCTGACAAATCTTTTTGATTTGCGATTGGGATAATCACTGTGTTGATTCCCAAATTCAAGGCTGCCAAGCACTTTTCACGAATTCCACCAACAGGCAAGACTCGTCCTTGCAAAGTCACCTCGCCAGTCATGGCAAGATCATGTCGCACAGGCGTGTCTGTCATTAAGCTAACTAAAGCCGTTGTTAAAGTGATCCCTGCAGAAGGACCGTCTTTAGGAATTGCTCCGGCTGGCAAATGCACATGGATATCGTATTTTTCGAAGAAATCTTCCGGAATACCAAGTTCATCCATATGGGCTTTTGCATAGGACATGGCCGCATGTGCAGATTCTTTCATCACATCACCAAGTTGTCCTGTTAAGTGCAAATGACCTTTGCCTTTCATTTTCAATGCTTCAACATAAAGAACTTCACCGCCGGCCTGTGTCCAAGCAAGACCCTGGGCTACACCGATTTGTGAATCATCAATTTTATCTTCACGTAAGAATTTTGGTGGCCCCAAAAGCTCTGGAACAGTTTGCGCGTTGACTTCAACAAATTGTGCTTCATTCATCACAACCATTTTTGCAACCTTACGGCAAACAGATCCAACTTCGCGCTCTAGATTACGCAAACCTGCCTCGCGAGTGTAACCAGCGATCAAGGCTTTGATTCCATCCTCTGTGAAACGCACTTGAGTTTCATTGACTCCGTTCGCTTCCATTTGTCTTTTGATCAAATGTTTTTTAGTAATCAAAAGTTTATCATTTTCTGTATAGCCAGGGATGTTGATAATTTCCATACGGTCACGAAGGGCCGCGGGAATATTTTCTAACACATTGGCTGTTGCAATAAACAATACATTGCTTAAATCAAAATCCACATTCAGATAGTTATCTCTGAAAGTTGCATTTTGTTCTGGATCCAAAACCTCTAGCATTGCTGCAGATGGATCTCCACGGAAATCACTTCCTAATTTATCAATTTCATCTAGAACAAAAACAGGATTGTTTGTTTTAACTTGTCTTAAAGCTTGAACAACTTTTCCTGGCATCGCGCCAACATAAGTTCTTCTGTGGCCACGGATTTCGGCCTCGTCTTTTACCCCGCCCAATGCGATTCGGAAGTATTCACGATTCATGGCACGAGCAATGGATTTACCAAGTGAAGTTTTACCAACCCCTGGAGGCCCTGCAAAACACAAGATTGGACCCTTCATATTATTTTTTAATTTGCGAACAGCTAAAAACTCCATCACACGGTCTTTGGCTTTTTGAAGTTCATGGTGATCTTCATCCAAAACTTCTTTTGCACGATTTAAATCGATTGAATCCTGTGATTTTTTACTCCAAGGAAGGTCAACCATCCAGTCTAGGTAAGTGCGAACCATTGATGCTTCAGAAGCATCTGGATGCATTCTTTCTAAACGTTGAAGCTGTTTTACGGCCTCTGTTTCTACAGCTGGAGGCATTCCGGCTTTGATGACTTTTTCGCGTAATTCTTCCATCTCTTCAGATTTAGAATCATTTTCGCCAAGCTCGCTTTTTATAGCTTTCATTTGCTCGCGTAAAAAATACTCGCGTTGTGATTTAGACATTTCGTCTTTTGCTTGCGAGCGGATTTTTTGTTGCATTCCCATGACATCAAGTTCTGCCAACAAAATTTCATTGACGATTTTAAGTCTTTCGCGTGGATCTTGAGTTTCAAGAACACGTTGAGCATCTTGAACTTTGACTCCTAAGTTTGAAGCAATAAGATCTGCGACTTTACCTGGATCAGAGACATCATCTAATACTAATAAGATATCTGGTGAAAGTGGTCTGCCTAAAGCGATAATTTTTTCGATCGACTCTTTAGCTGTTCTAATCAAAGGCTCAGTTTCAGCTGGATTTTCAACAACCTTGTCTTCCAACTTTTCGACAGAAACTTCAAAGCTAGGATTTGATTTAGAAAAGCTTTTAATTGTTCCCTTAGAAACACCTTGAATCAAAATTTTGATTCGTCCATCAGAAAGCTTTCGCATTCTCATGATCATTGCAATTGTACCTGTTGGGTAAATTGTTTCTGGAGTAGGGTTCTCTTCAGAAATATCTTTTTGTGAAGCCAAGAAGATCAGGCGATTTTTTGCCAATGCTTCTTCGACAGATCGAATAGATGATTCACGACCCACAAACAGTGGAATGATCATGTATGGAAATACTACGATGTCGCGTACGGGTAGTAGTGGTAGTGTTTGGGGGATTTCTAAAGATTTGTCGTCGAAACTCATACAGCTCCCTCCGCCTCTTGCGGGTGATGTTGTTTTGTATGATTCTTCTCGGTGACGAAGCCATTTGGCTTTAAAGAAAAATAGCTCTCTTAAGTCCGGATTTTCAATTTGATTAAGAGTTTAATTCGTTTTTAGCTCTCAAAAGGTACTGACATCCCTGTCAGTGAACCTCGTCCATGAACTTTAGAATAGGAAAAAATTTACATGTAGAGGGGTTTTTTATCTTCCCGGTCTTCCATGCAACAGATACATAAAGATGCAAATGGACGAACTTGTAGTCGTTTGACTTCAATTTCATCTCCGCAAGATTCGCACTGGCCGTAGGTCCCGTCGCTGATCTTGCCAAGAGCACGTTCAATTTGCATTAAGGCTGAGCGATGTCGCTCATAAAGATGTATAGAAATTGTTTTGTCGACATCTAAGGAAGCAGCCTCAGCCTCATCAGCTGTGGGTCCCGCAGACGCCTGTTCTAATTTAAACTCTAACGATTTATTAAGAATATCACTCTTTTGCGAAAGCAGTGAGTTCTTAATAGCAGTTAGTTCGGATGCCCTCATAATCCCCCTCCTCCGAAACACCTGCGCATATTACGAAGCACGGGGGAAGTGTCATCAAAAAAATTCAGTCTGCACAGATATTAAACATAAAATTAACGCGAGTTTATAGACGCTAAAAATCAATTATTTATTCTGTGCCACTGAAAAAGTGCTCTAATAACGCGCATATTTTCTACTCATTGCCTCGCGAATTTCAGCACCTTCGATGCTGAGACGAGTCCATGGAATTGCATAAAGACGATCGACCTCAATTGGCTCCTCAGTTTCTTCACAAATTCCAAACTGTCCTGTTTCGATTCTTCCAAGGGCATATTCAATTTCTAAAATTTGAAAGCGAAGACGTTCTTGATTGATTAAGAATGAATTTTCTTCGAGCTGTGCCACAGTAAGATCAATTTCGTCTCCTGTTTTTTCTGTCTCGACAAAGTTTTGTGCTGAAAGACGAATGCGGTTCATCAAATCCTGTTTCAGAACCAGCAATCTTTTTTTGCACTCCATAATCACATCTTCAGATAATCCATTTCTTTTCATAACCCCTCCACCGTAGGTCTTGATCTTGTGGAGTAAGATCAAAAAGCTGCCACGGGGGGTTAAAAAAGGATGTATGAATAAAACTTATGGCCCCTATAAAAATCCCTACGAGCTCACAATATCAGGCCCTTCCCCCTCTTTGTTTTGAGTTCGGCTTTAGCCCAATACGTTAAATATTTAGACCTAAAAATTCAGACATGCGTTTTGTCATGCAATTGCAAATAGCAATTGCACGCCAAAGCCGAACTCATTTTAAGGTCTAAATATTTAACGTATTGGGCTGAAACGCATGTTCGAAAAAACAAAGAGGGGGAAGAGGCTGATATGGGAGAATGAGTTTGCTATTTTTTATAGGGGACGATTTCAGTTTTATCCAACGTCAAAGACATCAGTGGCCGTTTGATTTCACGATCGGCGTTGACCGACAAGGGACCGATGGAGCCTGGGAAATTTTTCAAATCGCGAAGCTGTGAAATTAATGTTTCACGTCGACTTGTTCCTTGCAAAATCAGCTGGCGAAGCATCAGGGCAGAATCGTAGGCCTGGACTTCGATGACAGAGGCTTGTTCGTTGTACAAAGCTTTATAATCCAACATGAAGCGATTTGATCTAAGATCAGATGGGGAGTAACTATCGACAAATAAAATTTGATTTGCAAAATGTCCTGCGCGCTTATCAAGACCAGGCCCATTCCATAAGTTTGTTCCCAATAAAGTTACATTTTTAACTCCAGCATAGGATAAAAATGCAGAAAGCTGCCCCATGGTTTTAGAACTATCAGGAATAAAAACAGCATCAAAGCGAACGTCGGAAGATAGCAAGTCATCGGGACTGTAATTCATACGTGAAGAGCGTGATTTATTATTTTCAAAAAATTCTTTTTGTTTGTATTTGTATTCGTCGTTTCTGGCTTCAATGTAGAATGTGCCAACAAGTCTTTGCACAGTTTGACGAAAGTCAGTGTCGCCAGATTTATAAATTTGTGCAGCTTCAATGCTTCCACCCCGCGCAAGAACTTCGTCCCAGAAATAATTTGTGGCTTCAACGCCGTAGGCATCGTTGGGATATAGAATTGCAAACTTTTTTAATCCCATTTCATCCATGGCTGTGCGAACAAGTTCACGAATCTGCATTTCCATTGTTAAAGAATTTCTAAACACATGGGGACCTAGGTCGGTTAAACCCGTTTTTTGTGAAAGGGCAATAAAAGGAACCCCATACTCGCCAGCTTTAGATATTTCTTCACTGGCTGTTTTACTAAGTAATCCGCCAATAATGGCAATGGCATTATCTTCAACAACAAGACGTTCAACCCCTTTTTTTGCGACTTCAGGAGAGCCCTCGCTATCAATGATAGCCAATTTAAAATTCGAAAAGGATTGATGCAGTCCCAACCCCATTTGAACACCACGAAGAGCACGTTGACCAATGACTGCACTTTTACCAGTCAGGGGAAGAACAACCCCGATGGTTTGAGATTGAACTTGTCTTGAAGAGTCTATTTGCAAAATTGATTCTTTTGATCGCGCTGCTAAATCACTTCCCGGAGCAAGTTCAGTCACAGAATAAAAATACTTTCGAGCTGAATCTTGATCTTTTTGTTCGAGCTTATATTGAGCCAATTTGTAAAATGCATGGGCCCTGATAAAACCATAGTCTGAATTTTTACCAACCTCTTCAAGCTCGGCCGGAGTTAATTTTGTTTGAATTAAATCAATGGCTTTAAAGCGAAATTGATCCTGATGCTGTGGAAGTTGAGTTGCGACAGAAGCCGCCACACACATTCTTAAAGACTCTTTGTGCTGGCCCGCTTTTTCAAATTGAATAATTTTTCTTTCGTACTCTTGGGCAACACTTAGATTTTGTGCCGTAGCTGAATTCGAGTTTGTGTTAGGAGCCAACCCAGAAGTAGCAGTCGATCCACTGTTCTGTGCGCCATTGTTTTGTGAATTAATAACTCCACCAATGGTCGAGCCTCTGCCAGCGTTGGTATTTAGATTGTTCGAGTTGGAACTGCCAGTTTGTGATTTTGTGGCCACTTTTGTGGATTTTTTGTTTTGGAGCTCGGGTCTTTCAGAAACTGTTGAGCAGCTAAAAATAAATAAAGAAAGTGATAGGGTCAGTAGAAGTTTCATTTTTTACCTCGAAGAAGCTGCTCTTTTTTTTCGTTAAATAATTTGACCAAAGGTGTTTCTGCACCTTTTTTTGCGAGCTGTTCAATAAGATCTTTTTGCTCGCGACTTAAAGATTCAGGAATATCAATTAAAACTTTCACCAACATATCGCCACTTCCAAAACCACCAACCTTTGGAAAGCCTTTTCCGCGCAAGCGAAAAGTTTGACCGCTGTGAGTTCCTGGTGGAACACGAATCATGGCTTTGCCTGTGACGGTTGGAATTTCAACCTCTGTGCCTAGCAAAGCATCGGTGTAAGTGATGGGAAGATCCATTAAGATATCATTTTCTTCGCGGCGAAAGAGGGCGTGATCTTGAATTTGAATAATCACATACAGATCACCAGCGGCCCCGCCCTGAGCAGGAGTATCACCTTCGCCTTTTAATTTTAATTTTTGATTCTCTTTCACTCCGGCAGGAACGGTGACCGACAATTTAGCTGTGTCATCTTTGCCTGCGCGCTGTCGCATAAAGCTGATGACTTTTTCGCAACCCAGGGCTGAATCTTCGAAGCTAATATTGAGAGTGTAGCGAAGATCTGCTCCTTTTTGTGGTCGACGAGACCTTGCCCCGCCAGCACTTCCTGGGCCACGACCACCGAAAAGATCACCAAAAACATCGCCGAAGATGTCTTGAAAGTCTTCAGGGCCGGCTTGTCCACCAGGTCTACCACCAAATCCACCGCGAAAACCACCAGCTCCAAACGGTCCACCAGCACCACCGAAGGGGCCACCAGCGCCGCCAAAGCCAGCTTGCGATCCTGCGTGACCAAACTGATCGTACATTTCGCGTTTTTTGGGATCGCTTAAGACCTCATAGGCCTCAGAAATTTCTTTAAATTTTTCTTCAGCTTTTTTATCGCCAGGGTTTTTATCAGGATGAAATTGCATGGCCAGTTTGCGATAAGCTTTTTTTAACTCATCTTCACCGACTGTGCGAGAGACCCCTAATAATGAGTAATAGTCTTTTTTAGACAATCAAATCACCCTTCATTTTTTGCTTGTGAAACAACAACCTGTGCTGGACGAATAATTTTTTCATGAAGTTTGTAGCCCTTTTGAAAAACTCTTAAGACATGACCCGGGGCCATGGCCTCCGTGGGCTCGCCACTCAGGGCTTCGTGAAGCTGGGGATTGAAAGCCTGTCCTTCACTTGGCACTTCTTGAATTCCATTTTTATTCAAAACGGATTTGAGCTCACCGGAAGTCATTTCAATTCCCTTCACATAGGTTTGTAAAGTTTCTGCAGAAGGTTTAACAGAAAGGGCGCGCTCAAAATTATCAAGCACGGCAAGTAAATCACGTCCCAAACGTTCTGCTCCGAATTTTAAAAGATCAGCACGCTCTTTAATCACTTGTTTTCTGTAGTTGTCGAATTCAGCGCGCAAATAAAGATATTCGTTTTTAAATTTTTCGACTTCATTTTGAAGCTTTTGAACTTCACTAAGAGATTCAGTTTGGGTGTTTTCTGAATTTGAGCTTGAAGATCCATTTGTATTCGAATCAGACACGGAATAACTCCTTATTTGAAAGTCCAAGTTTAACAGATCAAATATTGGTTTTCTTTTATAAAAGTCAACTTTGGCCAGGGGTGGCAAAATCCGATTTTAAATAAGTCAGCTCTAGAAAAACTTGGTTACTTAGAACTAGGCCCTTTTTAGTCAAAGTCCAGGTGTTTTGGTCGGTTTCAAGAATTAGATTTTGCTTTTTAAGGCGATCAAGTCGTTTGCTTAGGTCCTGCGTTATTTGATCACCAAATTTAGTTTCGAATTTTTTCAAATTGAAACCCGACATTTTTCGAAAAGCCGTGTGCAAGTAGTCAGTGATGGATTGGTAAAGCTCAAGGACTTCATACTGAGCCTCTTCGAGGCCCTCAACCTGATTTACACCAAGCTGTGAAAAATTAGATTCTGAAAATTTTTGAATTTGGCCCACATAATCATTGATATTGTTTTTATTCCAAAAACGCATCCCCCATTGAAAGTTTTTTGAATAGGAATGGGAACTTAATCCTAAACCCCAATAGTTTTGATCGTCCCAGTACAATTGGTTGTGTTTGGATTCAAAGCCGGGAATGGCAAAGTTCGAAATTTCATACTGTTGGTAATTGGCTGCAGGCAAGTGTTCCATCAGGTATTCAAACATTTCAACCTGAACATCATCAACCGGACGATTATTTGATAGCACATGTCCCTGGGGGACAGTAAGACAGTAGGGACTTAAGTGTTTTGCCCCACTTTGAAGAGCGATTTCGACATCTTTTTTGAATCCATCCCAAGTTTGCTTGGGTAGCGCAAACAAAAGATCAAAATTAAAATTCACATTATTTTTTCTAAGGAGTTCTAGAGTATCTAAGGTTTGCTGGGCCGTGTGTTCGCGGCGGACCATTTTAAGTAAAGCATCATCGAATGTTTGTGCTCCGACACTAAATCGGTTGAAGCCCGCATCTAGATATTGGTCGAGCTTACTTTGATTGAGGGTTGCTGGATTGATCTCCAAGGTCATTTCGATATTTTTCGATTTCTGAAAACCTAACTTTCCAAGCTCGGTGACTAAAGATACAATCAGTTCAGGTTCAAGGAGGCTTGGAGTTCCTCCTCCGAAATAAATCGTATCAAGATTTTTTTCTGGGAAATAAGACTGCTTCAGTCGCATTTCCTTTTTTACAATCTCGATATACTCAGCAGGTGGAAGTATTTGTGATTTTTCATAGGTTGCAAAGTCGCAGTACGAGCAGCGCTGAATACAATAAGGGATATGAAAATAAACTCCAAAAGACATGAAGGAAGTCATAAATCATGGTTCAGCAATTTCAACTAAAAAATGGTCTTAAAGTCTTATTGGTCCCCAGTCACAAGTCGCCCGTGGTCTCATTTCAAACCTGGGTGCGCACAGGCAGTGCCGATGAAAGAAAAAAAGAAGAAGGCATTAGTCATTTTATCGAGCACTTAGTCTTTAAGGGCTCTGAAAAATTTGGCGTGGGCGAAATTGCAAGCGTCGTTGAAGGCTCTGGAGGCGAGCTTAATGCTTACACTTCCTTTGATCAGACGGTTTTCTATGTCACTCTTTCAAAAAAATTCAGTGAAGTGGGCTTAGATGTTTTGTCGCAGATGATGGGTTTTCCACAATTTGATGCACAAGAAATTGATAATGAGCGCGAAGTTGTTATTGAAGAAATCAAACGCGGGGAAGACAGTCCTTCGCGCCAAGCCAGTCAGCTTTTGTTTTCGACAACTTTTAAAAAGCATCCTTACGGAATTCCAGTGATTGGATACGCCGACATTATTCGTAAGGTCAGCGTGAAGCAAATTAAACAATACTACGCCGATCGCTATTCGCCACAAAACATGTTTTTAGTTGTTGTTGGGGACTTTGAATCGAAAGAGATGAAGAAAAAAGTAGACCAATACTTTGGAAAATTTAAAAAAACAAAAGTGCGAAAAACAAAACGCGCTACCGAACCAGCACAAAAGACACCACGCGTGGCCATGAAAAGTTTAAATTTTAAAGAAAGCACGATTTATATTTCATGGAAAATTCCAGGAATCAAAAATAAAGATATTCCAGCTCTGGATGTATTGGCTTTAATTCTAGGACAGGGCGATAGCTCTAGATTAGTTAAAAAACTAAGAATTGAAGCCCCGGTTTGTAATTCGGTTGGGGCATTCACATTTGCACCGCAGGATCTTGGACTTTTTGCAATCTCTTCGGGACTTCGGGCAGAAAATTTAAAAACTTTTTTTGAAGGTGTGTTGTTTGAAATCAAAGAAATTTTAACCAAGCCACCAAGTTTTATTGAATTGCAAAAAGCAATTACAAATCTTTCCAGCGAGCCCATCTATTCCATGGAATCCGTTGATGGACTAGCCCGACAAATTGGAAATCAAGAATTTACAATGAAGGACCCAAATTATTTTCCAAAGTATTTAAAGCAAATCAATAGTCTTAAAGCTGAAGATATTTTGAAAGTGGCTAAAAAGTACCTTCAATTTGAAACTCTAAACATTGTGATGACTTCGCAAGAAGACCAAAAAAACATTTCTGAACTTATTGAAAATTTTAAGTCAGATTTTAAAAAATTAATAAAAGAGGTTTCAAAACAAAGCACTACCGAAAAAGCAAAGGCCGTGAAATCAGTTGCAACAAAAGGAAAACTGATCCCATTACAGTTAAAAAAAGTAAAAGAAGTTGGTGAACCAAAAATCGAAGAAATAAAATTTAAAAACGGTCTGCGACTTATTTATCGTCACCAACCAGAAACTCCGACAGTGAGTTTGCGCAGTGGATTTTTAGGCGGAGTCCGTGCTGAAGATTTAAACGAGGGTGGGGTTTCTGAGCTTTTTGCCCGCACTTGGATGGGTGGCACGAAAACAAAAGATGAAAACAAAATAAGTGAAATGATTGATCAAATGGCAAGCTCCATGAGTGCATTTTCTGGACGCAATACCTTTGGAATGAATTTTGACTTTTTAGCCCAGTTTGAAGATCAAGCCATGGATTTGTACTTTGACGTCCTTACCGATTCAACCTTCCCAGAGGAAATTTTAGAGCGCGAAAAGGTCATTTTAAAACATCAAATCCAATCTAAAAAAGACCACCCCTCCAGCGTTTGTATGACAGAATTTTTAGCAGAAATGTTTAAAGGCCATGCTTATGGAAAAGAAACACAAGGCACACTAGAACAAGTCGATAACGTCAAACGAAAAAATTTAATTGAATTTGGAAAAAAATTAATGAATTCAAAAAATATGACGGTCTGCTTGGTCGGTGATTTCGATTTAAAAAAATGGAAGATGCGTTTTGAAAAACTGGATCAGGCCTGGGCCCCAGGGCAACGTTTTGAACAGTCGACAAATGTTCCAGCATTGATTGAATCAGTTAAAAAATTCCATGTTATGGACAAAGAGCAGACCCATATTGCTTACGGGCATCGCGGTCTTTCTTTGGATTCAGAAGAAAAATACACACTTGAAGTGATGCAATCTATTTTAGCAGGGCAGGGCGGACGTTTATTTATTGAATTAAGAGACAAAAATTCATTGGCCTACTCGGTATCTCCCATTCGCATGGATGGGCTTGGTGCGGGATACTTCGGTGCTTATATTGCATGCTCGCCTGAAAAAACAGAAAAAGCTTTGCAAATGATTGAAGCCGAATTTTCAAAATTT
>DGYJ01000018.1:0-2421 GCA_002396665.1 Bdellovibrionaceae bacterium UBA5009 | reverse complement strand
GAGGATGAGTTGCTGAGATCACAAAGGTATTTAGCCGGAAGATTTGATATCGACCTGCAAAGAAAATCTTCAGTATCCCAAAGTTTATTTTTTGATGCGATTTACGGTTTAGATTATCACGATCTTACCAAGGCCCCAGAAAAATACTTTAAGGTGACCCCTCAGGACATTCAAAAATTAAGCAAAAAAATATTTTCAACACCGACAGTGGTTAGCATTGTGGGGAAGAAGTAGGGAATATTAAGGATTAACTGTTCCACTAAAAAGTGAACCAGTTCCCTGAAGGGTGCTGTTCACGTAAAGTGCGCCACCAACTTTATAAAGGGTATTTGAATTTAAATTCAAAGATGCTGTATTAACTGTCATATTCCGACCGTCAAGGTATAAGCTACAGTTTGTGAATGTTGATGTATTTGTAACAGTTAAGTCATTATTGTAAATGTGATAGCTTGTACCAGCCGAAGAAGAAAAATTAACGTTGTAGTATGAAACAGGTCCGGGATTAATCGAAATAGCTCCAGATGAAATTGATGCAAAAAGCAAAGTCGACGTACCGGGGTACATTGGACCGGTAATCCAGTAATATGACGCAAAAACTTGAATAGTACCTGAAAGGTAAACTCCTCCTGTGCCTGTATGATTAATTGTTAAATTAGGAAAATATGCGCCAGAGGCTCCATTTATATTTTGCGCAACTGCTGTAGTTCCGCCAACGATAACTGTAGAGTTTCCTACGATCCCATTACCTGACGTAGTTACATTTCCAGTCGCATTCAATGTTCCATTATTTACATAAGTCAAAGGCGAGGACCCATTTAAAGTAAGTGTTCCACTTACATTTGCAATTTGGCCACCCATATCGATGTAATTTGTAGCATCCCCAACGCCAGAAAAAGTAAGATTATTAAAGGTGATGCCATTTGGTTTAAATACGACTGGCTTCAATACTGAATTATGCAATTCTACTGTCGATGAGTTCTCATGGAAATAAGATGCTGTTGTATAGATAAAATCGCCATACAAATAGACTACGCCTGATAGATCTATCCCTCCAGCGCCTGTCTTGTTTATGTTCAAATTTGGTATGTAAGCTCCACTCGCCCCATTTATTGTCGCTGGAGTTGCACCAATCATTTCAATTGATAAACTGCCTGGCATTCCATGAGTTCCAGACGCCGTCAGATTTCCGCCTAAATAAAGCGTTCCATTGTTTGCAATCGAAGTTCCTGCCCCATTTAGATTTAGATTTCTATCCACATAAAAAGTACTGCCATTGAAATTTGAAGGGCCACCGGTCATAAACAAGTTAACATCGTAAAAATGTACATTGTTGGCAATTGTTATATTGGAATTTGAAGAATAGAATTCGACCATTCCACCGTTATTATCAAATGTTGCTGGGCTAATATTAGAACTGGTTGTGTATAATGTTAGATATGCAAATGGAGCTTTAAAACTTCCACTACTAATATCAAAAGTACCTGTGACGTTAATTGCCGCATTTCCACCGACAAAATTTCCGCCTGCCATTTTCCAGCCACCAGTAGTCATCGCCATCGTTTTTGTAGGCTGCTGAGTAATTGTTCCTACATATGAACTTTGCATTTCTAATGTGCCAAAATTAACATTTGTATCGATATTCGCATTACAATTTGTGCAGGTTCCATCAAATACAGCTGTTGCTGCTGCTGTGGGTATTGCACCAGATCCACAAGTTCCGCTGAATCCTGGACTCGAAACCGTTCCACACCAGTTGTTCACATTTGACCAATTTGAATTTCCACCAAGCCCAGTCCAAGTGTACGGGGTCATGACATTAACAGTGATTTTCACTGATTTCGATGAGCCCTTACTGTTTTTAACTGTGTAGCTAAATGAATCAATACCTGACTGTGAAACCGGCGGAGTGTAGGTAATTCTTCCTGTGACTCCATCCCAATTATTGACATAACCTAGAGTTGCAGTTGAAACATAGTTAAGCTGAACAGCGCCACCACCCGCATCTGAATCTTGCAAGAGTGGGTAAAGGTCGACGGCCGCGCCCGACATAGCAACCACCGCAATTTTATCATTCGCATTTATAGTGGTGGACCCATTTGATAAAGAGCTTAATGATAAAGTCACATTTGGTTGCACATTTGTGCATGCAAACAAAAATATAAAAATAAAATAAATGACGTACTGATTTTTACTCACGATATTTCTATCGGTTATTTCGCAACTCGACTGAAGTCCCCATAGTCATTCAATGGATTTTCAGCAGGTATAAAAAGAAATTATCTCGTTTTGAGCGTCTCAATTTGATGCAAAACCTTTGTCTAAATTGTTTTAAAAGACTCATTTTTAAGTCTTAAAAATCCGCTATAATATAAGGAGAGAGTGAAGAATGAGCCAAAAAGGTTCCAATTCAAAAGAGCAAGC
>DGYJ01000008.1:14132-14297 GCA_002396665.1 Bdellovibrionaceae bacterium UBA5009 | reverse complement strand
GTTTAAAATAGGCCGCCTTGTAGATTTGAATCACACGCGGCCCCACCGTCGAAAGACTGAACTTCTCGAGAAGGGTTTTACGGATTTGTAAAAGCTCTTCTCTGAAGCGCAAAAGTTCATCGCTTGACTTCGACAAAATAGAATCCCTTATTTGTTGCAAAATCT
>DGYJ01000008.1:326-13967 GCA_002396665.1 Bdellovibrionaceae bacterium UBA5009 | reverse complement strand
CTGGGCCTCTCCAAAACCGATGTCGCCAAAATTTGTGGCCATGGCCTGATCTAAATTTTGCAACTTTAATAAACCATGGGACTGATGCTCGCCCAATGTTAAAACCGGTAGACCTTGCATGGCCGCCGACAGCGCAACCCTTCCCGCCCCAATCACAAGATGGGACCGAGCAATCACTTGATCAGGATCCTTCACAAAATTTTCGTGACCGATACGTCCAGGAAATTGTTTTTCAATTTGTGAAAATATTTTCTGAGCTTCTGTTGAAAGCTCTGTCAAGTGGCCGCCCACAAGATCAATTTTAAGATTAGAAAATTCTTTTAAAAGTTCTGGGAACACAAACTGAATAAGTTCTGCTGTTTTTTGCCCCTTGGGTCCCGATGTGCGCCCCATCAAAAGTATTTTTAGCACTTCACGAGCCGAACTGCTGACATCGGCATCTTGTGCCGAACTTTTTTGAGCTTTTGGAAATAATTCCGTTTGAATTGGATTACCAATCACATGAATTTTTCGCCCGTCCATTTTAAAATCTTGCTGCAAATGCGAAGAAATGTTTTCACAAACTGCGATCACTTTTTCGCCGTAAATATCAATGATCTTTTTTGACCATGACGAGTGCTGGCGTCCGTGCACTGTCGATACTAAAGCGCAACTCAAACCGCGACGGGCCTTGGATGCAACCCTAACTGCTGCCCTGGAGTGGGCATGAACAATATCAATTTGATGATCGATCAATAGCTGACGAAGAGCACGAACACTTTTCCAGCGACTCAGATTTTTTGCCCTGTGAATATCCATGGCAAAGTAAGTCAGATCCGTCTTTGAATTTAAAGTATCAGAAACCAAAAAAACCTGATGACCTTGCTCCCTTTGCCATTCACCCAAGGTGACGGCGTGGGCTTCGGCCCCAGTCAGTTCGATTTGAGAAAGCACATGTAATATACGCAAAGTCAGGGCCCCTGGTTTTGCTGTTAAGTATTGACACTTTAAGGCAAACAGTCAAGGATGCGGCCAAATTCATCACCCCCGGGGGGAATTTATGAAGTTTAAAAAGTCTGATTTTTCTGTATCCTGCTTTTTCGCTTTCATTCTGATCTTAATCACTTTCAACGCCAATGAAAAAGCCTTTTCACAGTCCTCCATTTTCACAACAATCTCCAATACTCAAGGGCGTGGGCACTTCGCGGATGACAGACAATTAACCTCTGGTCGCAGATTACGATTTTTAGCACCACCCAGTAACAACATCACTCCGGATGCCATCCAACAAATCGGCCCCCATAATTCAGTTAAACTGCACTTTGTTCGCTCGATCAAAAACGCATGGACTCCCATTTCAGGACTGCCTGTCACCATGGCAAATTCACCTTTAAAGACCGCCTTTATTGGTCGACAAGCCCTGGGCCCTGTCACCGATCAAAATGGAGTCATTGAATTTGCAAGCTGCACTGCTGGCGGAAATGTTTTGATCCAATTGTCTTTAAATAACGAGAAAATTTCTGTTATCAATGGCCGACTGTTTTATAAAATCAGCTTACAAATTCCCTGTGGGACTGAAGCCGCCATTCAATTCAAAGAAGATTCCTTTGCAGGGCAAGTCTTTGGAATTTGGCAAGTGGCTCAAAGAGCAGGTTACGTTCTTTCAACTGTCAGCGATCTTTCGTTTTGGAAAAGAAAAATCAGATTTAGCTTTCCAGACTCAGCAGACTATTACAATTTCGACACAGTCCACTTAACATTGGGTCACCAGTGGGATGTCGTCGCCCATGAAATGGGCCACGCCATTTATGATCAAGCCAATATTGGCCAATTTGGCGGTGGTGATCATAAAATCGATGAATGCTATTCTAACGAATTGGGGCTGTCAGAGGGTTGGGCTTCATTTTTTGCAGCATGGACTCAGATTGCATTGAATGATCCCAATGCACACTTTGAGTACATGGTTCCACGTAGAGCTCCAATTCAAGTTGAACATGTTCCTGCCGATGTTTGCGGAAAGTCCCAAAGCGAATGGAGAGTCTTTTCATTTTTATGGGATCTGATTGATTTAAACAATGATGGCGAGGTCTCTGTCGTCGAATCGAAAAAACTTTGGGACGATTTGCTTGGCGCAAGAATAAGCTCCATTGACTCGGCCTATAAACGTCTACAAACCCGTGGTTGGAATCAGAATGAACTTCGACAAGTTTGGAATTTAAATTTTCCAGCGGAACCGAAATAATTTTTATTTTAGAATTTATGGCCTTGTTATGACTTGCTCGATAACATAAATGCAGCTAAATAAACTGCATGAAAATACAAATCGAGCGAACTCAAAATCCACGGCCGAAAAAAAATTCTTCTGAGCTTGGATTTGGTCAGTTTTTTTCAGATCATATGTTCGTCAGTGAGTACGATTCAAAACAGGGCTGGCATTCTGCCCGCATCATTCCCTATCAAAATCTAAGTATCGATCCTGCGGCCAGCGTTTTACATTACGGCCAGGCCCTGTTTGAAGGAATGAAAGCCTTTTACCAAACCAACGGAGAAATGGTTTTATTCCGCCCAGAATTCAATGCAGAACGATTTCGTGAAGGTGCAAAAAGACTTTGCATGGAGGCCCCTCCTGTTGAAGATTTCATCCAGGCCGTTGCTGAACTTGTGCGCGTGGATCATGATTGGATACCCTCTGAAAAAGGCTGCTCGCTTTATATTCGTCCGACACTGATTGGCCACGAAGGATTTCTGGGCGTGCGCCCATCCAACAAGTATATGTTCTATGTGATTCTGTCCCCTGTTGGGGCTTATTACAAAGAGGGCCAGAAGCCGATTAAAATTTGGGTCGAAGAGCAGGATCTTCGCGCAGCGCCCGGTGGCCTTGGAGCTGTTAAAGCCGGTGCTAATTATGCGGCTTCTTTGCAGGCCGCCCTGAAGGCTAAACAAAAGGGCTATGCCCAAGTTTTATGGCTTGATTCAGAACGGGAATTTGTCGAAGAAGTGGGAACGATGAATGTCTTTTTTGTTTTTAAAAACGAAATTGTGACGCCTGAATTGTCAGGAACAATTCTTCCGGGTGGAACACGGCAATGCGCACTGCAACTGCTCAAAGACTGGAAGCTTCCAATCGTTGAAAGAAAAATTAAAATCTCTGAAGTCATTGCTGCCTTAGAAAAAGGTGAATTGCTAGAAGCCTTTGGCACAGGCACGGCCGCAATTATTTCACCTATTGGTGAGCTGAATTACAAAAACAAAAACTATGATGTTTCCAACCAAAAAACTGGGCCCCTGGCTGATCGTCTTTACAAAGAGATCACCGGAATTCAGTATGGCGAAATCCCTGATCGACATCATTGGATTAAAAAAATCAGTGTCTAAAATTTGTCCAATTTGTAAAAACTTCATTCATTAATTCACCAGCTTCAATCTGCAGCTAAATAGCGAATAAATATCGGGCCTTTGAATTGCAATCTTTTGGGCCATGGCAAGTTCAATGAAATCCTTTTTCATCGTAATTTTTATGTCCTTGGTGGCGAAGACATCCTTTGCACAAACCGAAGCGACAGAGGCTAAATACATTTCTGTTTCTGCAGAAGCCATACAAATTGATGTCGTCAAAGAATCGGATGTCAGTACGATTGTCACTTTAAAAACAGATGACAAGACCTACATTAATGCAAAATTTCCAGTGAAATATAATGATATTATTGGATTGATTAATTTGCTGAACTTTCAAATCAGTTGGGCTGCTGAACATAACATTGAAATTAAAATTAATTCCAATGCGGTTTCAGAGGCCCAGCAAAGCGGCAAATATGTCGATGAACAAACCGAAGCCCTGGCCAAAGTGTTTCTGACTGCACCAACGAAGGAAGGCTATTCGTTCACAAACTCATTTCCATGGAATGCTAAACCAGGTCAAATTTGGTTTATAGATAACGAGACCTATAGTTTAAAAAAGACCAAAAAAGGTCTGAATTTAGAAGTGAATGGCAAAGTGAAGGTCGATCTGCCGATGGATCAAGACGAAGTCGATGAAAATTTTGATGAAACCAGCTGGTTTATGCAAAATTCGTTTTCAAAGCCTGGAGATTTTCATTTTATCGATCTCAGTAAGTATGTCGTCAGTGATGATGGAATCAGTATGTCATTGATTTCAAATAGTGTGAATCCCAACTGGTTAAACCGAAAAAGCGCTTCGAAAAAGAAGTAAGGGATTTGAATTTTTGTCAGAGATGTCCTTCTGGGCCCTTAAGCTGAGGGCAACAGAATACCCAAGCATGTACATTAAAAGTCCCAAAAACATCAAATAAAGCCACTTTTTTAGGCTTTTCATCACTATTTTTTTAGCCATACAAAAGTTTTCCCATTGACTGTGGGACCATGCAAGATTAATTATATGACCTCTAAAGCCGATTTATCGGTAGCGACCGCGGGAGTAGCTCAGTTGATAGAGCGTCGCCTTGCCAAGGCGAAGGTCGCGGGTTTGAATCCCGTCTCCCGCTCCAAATAATTCAGATTCGTTCTCATCATTTCAATCAAAAATATATTTCAAAATATGAAGCCAGCATGTTCCCCTATAGATGAGGGATAAACTATGGGCACAACAGTTCTTGAATTGGAAAAAGCTAAAGATTCATTAAAAACTTCTGTTTCTTTACTCAATAGTGCAATTAGCAATGACACTAACAATATCGAGCTTCACAAAGCCCTTCGCGATGCCTGCATTCAAAGGTTTGAATTTTGCGTCGAGCTTGCCTGGAAGGTCTCCATAAAAATTCTAGGCCTAGAAACGAAAGCGCCAAACCCAGCTATTCGTGATATGGCCCAGAATAAGCTTATAGATGACACCAAACTGTGGTTTGATTTTTTAGTGGCCAGAAATAAAACATCCCATAGCTACGACGAAGACGTTGCTAAAGAAGTTTATCATGAAGCAAAAAAAATCATCCCTGAATTAGAAGAACTTATTCTAAGGCTAAAGAAAATAAAATGATTCCTGGGCTAAGCACTTCCGAATACAATTATCTGAGCGACAAGCTCATTCTACCCCTTAAAAAACTTGGGGCCACTGTCTATTTGTTTGGATCACGCGCAAATAACAAATACAAAAAATATTCTGATATTGATTTACTTTATACGCCATCCGAAGCACGACCCATCAAAGGACATGAGCTGCATTTACTGCTAACTGAAATAGAAGAATCAGATTTCCCCTACAAAATTGACCTTGTCTGTTCAAATGACCTGGCCCAAAGCTACAGAGCCAGTGTCGAAAAAGAGAAAATAAAGTTTTAAGCCCAACATTGATGCCTGATTTACAATTTCTTGGTATGAACAGACATTATCTAAATTTAAATCAGCAAACTTTAACTTTACGAGTTCTACTTTCTGAATTTTTGAGCTTGGCGAGAACAAAGGATTTTCAAAAAGAATAGGCGCATATTTATTGAATTGCACTCCTGCATCAATAAGACGCTGGATTAAGATGTCTTTTTCTACCCCTCCGATAGAGAGTTCTCTGAAAATTTCCATACTATAAATTTATTTTTTATCCTCAATAAATGTTGGCTCACCAAAACTAGCATCAAAACTTTTTCGTAAAGTTAAAAAGTGGCCCGCGCCATAGACAACTGCTACTTTTTTATATTTTTTGATCATCTGCTCAATAATTTTCAAAGTAAAGTGGTCACGAATGAATCCTACATTTGAAGACATCTTTTGAGTATAAAGCTCTCCATCTGCATAGGGGGCCACTTCTTCATTAGAGACATCGGGAACTAGGTCACGCCCAAGTTTAGTTTTATACCACTTTATGACGTCATCGTAAGATGGACACGTCGATATTCCAAAGACCTTGCAGTAGTGCGAGACATACGACGGTATTTTGCGTTTGAGCAGATCTTTTTTATTTTCTTTTTCACGAATCCACTGGGGAATTTGTCTTAAAGTATAAAATCCCACAACATCTTCATCTGTATAGCCTCTCTCTTTAAGCCCCTTGTAAATATCCCGGTGATCTGGTTCCCCAGCAAAAAAAGGAATTTTTTTGCTGTCAGCGTAAATAACAGCAAGTGCGCTTTCACCACCCTGAATAAAGGTGTCTGACTTTCCTTTCTTCGCATCTTCAACAAACCATTTGGGGCTTTCTCCAAATGAATAAGGAATGGATTCAATAATCAAAACATTGAACTGATAGGTTTCAAAAAGTTTTTTAACTAAATTGAGTGTGTCATCGCCCATTGTGTTTGTATGCCGCGCAGCCAAGTAGAAGAGCTCAATATCGGCTTTTTTGTAATGCGCAATCACTGCTTTCTCATTCGGATATTCATTTCCTAAAGCATAGGTCCATTGGCGAATTTTTTGAGATTCAAGCTGAGGTGATGTCGCGCAAGAAATAAAAAAGACTGAACTTAGGACTAAAAATATACTTTTCATTTTAAACTCATTTTCTTTAATTTCCATCTAGTTTTGAGGAGTCTGGGTTACTTCAAAACCAAATTTATTGTACAGCATTTAAATTTTTGTTGTTACTCTTCTTTAGCTATTCTTCTTGCAGAGAATCCAAAAGTTGAAATCTGATAAACAATCAACAGAAGCAGAATTGCAGATTTGCTAAGAGGTATATCTTTTGATTCCACTAAAACTTGACCAGATTGATCTTTTTCAATTTTAGGATCGTCTGTGAGTTTAAAATTAAAACCAATACTTAGCGATTTGGAGTGATTATTTATCATTTCTTCAGGAGGAATTTTTGAGACATTGAATGTGAAAATGGAAATAAAAAATAAAAAGATTAAAATACTAAGTGTCGACGTAAATGCATTTTTTGAAGCTTGTCCGGTAATATAGACCTCGCGCTCATCTCGCTCTTTAATGTTGGCGATTCTACGCGTAACCATTTCTCGTGTCGAAGGCACGAAAACCATTAAAAGTAGAAAAGCTATCAGACCTAGGAACCAGAACATTAAATTCCACGACAAAACTTCCCACATTATTTTTTGCACAAACGAACCGTGTGATTGAATTTCTCGGTCAGTTTGAATAGTTCCCCATAAAACACAAGCCACTACAAAAGGCAGACCCAATACCAAATAGTTCTGAAGCCATTTATTAACCTTATTCATCTAGTTCCCCCTTACTTTAAATATCTTTTCAACACCGACACGAAAATACCTAGCAATACGAAATGCCAATTCCAATGAAGGATTGTAGCTGCCGCGCTCTAACGCCACAACTGTAGCCCGTGTGACCTCAAGAGCGTCTGCAAGCTGCTGCTGAGTAATCCCTTTCTCAGCTCGCAAATCTTGAATGCAATTTTCAATATTTAACTTTCCTTCAATTCTTGGCATCAGTACTCCGTATTTATAGATGTAAAGTAGACTATACATTTTAAATTGTAAAGTCTATTTTACATTTAGTTAGCACATGGTGGCAATTTGACAAATTTAGTTGGTATTGCAATTATATGATTCATCCAATAGTCAGTTAATAACAGAAGTGAACTGAACTTTTTTGTCGAACGGAAAAACAATGAGAATATTGATCGTAGTTTTAACCTTACTAATTTTTCAATTTAACGCTTTTTCTCAGACTGCCTGTAAAATTTCAAAGCCTGAAAAAGAAAGCCTTGTTAAATCAGATTATAAAGAATTTGATCAAACTATGTCGAAGGGTTGGAGAACCTGGGCAGACCAAGGCTGTTATGAAATCGCGATTGAGCTACTCGATGAATATTATAAAGCCCACGAGTCCAACCTGTTAGATTGGCAGAAAAATATTATTATTTGGCACTCAGGTCAGATGTCAGCCTTTCTTGGCAACTATAAAAAAGCGAAAGAAAATTTCAAAAAATGCATTAATCCCAATGAGCCCAAAGACATTGAAATTCTTTGGAATGATTACGTCTATGCCACAATTGCATTTTTGGATAAAGATCTTGCTGAACTTAAAAAAAGAAGGGACATCATTGCGGCTGGCCCATCCATGGAAGGCAAAAAGGCAAATCTAAATATTGTTGAAAACTTTTTAAAGTGCCCTAACGAAACCTATTCTATTGCTTATTCAGGCTGCAATTCAACTGCTAGTCAAAAATTAACTATTAGTCTTCAAAGTAATAACGATGCTGAAAGAAAGGCTAAACAGTTAATCGAGGAGCTTGTTACAAAATATGATCTATCAAGATTTTACTTCACGGACAAAATTCATATTCAGTCATTTGCAATTCCACATAGCCATCCTTTATTGACCCTAAATACTCGTACTATCAATGAACCGGATCGCTATTTATCATTATTTCTACATGAACAAATTCACTGGTTCTTAGAATCAGCTCAACGCAACGACAAAACTAAGATTTTTATAGAAAAAATGAAAAAGAAATTTCCAAAAATCCCATCACAAAAAGAGGGCGGCGCACGGACTGATGAGTCCACTTATTTGCATCTGGGTGTCTGCTTTTATGAATTCGAGGAGTTATCAAAACTTATTGGTCACGATAAGGCTACACAGATTTTTCAAACTGACAAAATCTATACATGGGTGCGGGAACAGGTATTAGCCAATAGGGAATCTATTCAGATAGCACTTAAAGATTCTGGACTAACTTGGGAATATGCAAAGCCAAAGTAAAAAAAATATTTCCAAAACAGATTTAATTGAATTCAAATCTTAATTGGGCAGGAACTAATTTTCTGTGGCAAACTGACCGTTCCAATTCCCAGAAAGAGTTAACAAAAAGGCACTTCCATCAGCATCTTTTGAGAATGATGAATCTTTATATTTAATACTATTATACTTTATCCCAATACCCATAAGAAATTCTTCATTCCAGCCCATAAGCACCTCGGCAGATGAGGTCCATCCAAAGGCGTTCTCAATATGCCTTTCTGCTGAAGCATACGAACCCTTCGCACTGATTTGGTTACCGATATGATAAATTGGTCCTGCGCCAAATCTAAAGGTATTTTTACGAATATAAAACATTGATTCCAATGGAATGCGTATCCAAGTTGCTTGATTGGCACTTTCCCGAAAATCAGACTGAATCATTAGTCCAGTACCTAATTGAAATGAGGTTTGAAAATCCTCTGTATTAAATGTTGGAATAACAACACCACCTAATATGGAAATTCCAGATCCAGCTTGAATATTGTATCCCTGGCCACCAGTCGAATCAGACAAGCGATCACCGCCGAGTCCTAAACTTGCTGAGGCAAAGCTTCCGAGTGCGTGCGATCTTAGAGGAACAATTATTAGCAATAATAGGATTAATTTCATGGTCTTTCGCTCACGCTCTTTCAATATGGTCAACCTGCTCAATTCGACTTTTGAGAATGTATTTTTTCGACATCAAAAACACTGTCATACCAGACAAAAAAATGAACGCTAAATAAGTGTTCATCGACGAACCAGAATCTCCTAGTTCATTAAAGCAATTAATAGAATCAACTGCCAGATGATATAGACAACCTGCTAATATGGAGTAATTTCCAATTTCAAAAAGAGAGGCCAATGGAAATGTTAAAAGAAAGCCAAAAACAACGGAAGTCGCAACAGCGGTAAGAATTTCTGGCGAGGTTCCTTTCATTAGATTCAATAAATGAATAGCGGCGAATAAAAAACCACTGGCTGTCGCAGAAAAAGTAAATGAATAGTACTTTCTCAAATGACGAAAAATAAGACCCCTGAACACAGCTTCTTCTATAAGCCCTTGAGCTATAAATAATTTAAAAAACAAAAATAAAGCGCCTGGGACTAGCGCAAAAGATTTATTATAAAATGCTGAAATAGTTGCAAAGCCTAACATCACCAAAAAAATGCCAATAGAAGTAGACTTTATTTGTGACCGATTTCCACGTTTAAATCCCAATCCCGCAAAAGCTGTGCGAATTGTGCATTTATTTTCGTGCCGTTCAATAGCAACAGCAACTACCAGAGCAGTAACAGCAGCAAAAAGCCCTGTAAGTCCAGGAAGATTTAGAGTATTTATCTCGAAATGATTAATTATTCTCCCAGTTATAATTGCCACTGTGTACATTGTTGCAGTTATAAGTAAAGTCCACAAAATGACATTTTGAATTGGCTTCATGCTTGTTAAAAACTCACATTTTATTCATTTTTAAATAGATCAAAGGTTGAATTTCACCTTTAAATCCATCTTCGCATTCTGCATTTTCAATTTTTTCGACAAGGTTTCCTGAAGCATCCTTCGTCAAAAAGGTTGATTTGAAATTGCAAAAGCCATGCGTCAGATCGCCAACATAGGTGAATTTGGGATCTGTTTTTTCAATTCTATTTTCAATAGCTTTTAATGACCCACAGCTCGCAAAAGTATCTATAATACAACCATTTGCTACTGATCCATCTAGCTTAAAATTCGCAGTACTAGATGATACTCCGTTAGCGACAGTTATTGAAGTAACAGATATGGAATCACACCCAAGCTGACTAACAGCAAAAGTGGTTTTCATTTCATTTGTATTAAACGGTGATGCGTAAGTTCCAGAAATGTTCAGGCAATCTGCATTGGCAATTGTTGACATAAAGCTAATTGAAATGACAAGGGCTCTTAGCATACTTGGCTCCTATTCTAAATATGAACTCTTTAACTATTGATACAGCAGGCCCTTGAGAAAGTCTCTCGAAAAGTCCACAAAAATAGATTTTTTCGATGCCCTCAAGTCTCGAAAAATAGACTCTGTTTAATTTTTCTCTGAAATATGATAAAACACCATTCAAATTTTCTTCATTTGATAATGTTGATCGACCGCAGTCATTTGAAATTCAAAATATTAATTTTTTTATTGGAACGGCTTTTCAGCCCGAAAGAAGTGCGAAAATAAACCTTAGTCATCCGCTGGTCGAAAAGTTCATAACCAGCGCAATTGGGACTAAGATTCATGACTAACTAGATCCTTGCACTTCCATCGAGGAAGAATAAAACCAAAGTTACGGATGATTAACATAGGTTTGGATATGGGTCTTTTCCGCAGTCGTGAATGGTAGAACAGAAGTTTTGTGAATACTTGCAAAGTTATACAACTTACCTGCAGTTAAATCTAAGGGATTGAATGATCCATCCAAAACATTCTTAATAATACCCAAATTTGCAGCGGCACCTTTTGATAAAATCATATGCGGACTCGAAAATTGATAGTAAGTTCCGACGACACCGCCATGTGTATAGGCAGTGTTTGCATAAGAGCCCGCTGAATTATGACATTGATAACAACGCTTCTCGATGAGGTCATTCACAGACTGTCCATTTGGACCCACTTTAGCCCTAAAAAATTCATCCTTAGTCAGTGCTGCTGTCGCTTTGACAGAAAAACTAACTTGGCAATTTGCAGTCCCATTGGAACCCGTCACACTGGCCGTGAAAGTTTTGTTCGCCACCGGAGCAGCAGAAGCTACGACATTTGTTTTGCCACGAACGTCATAATTTAAACCATCCAGCACAGCATTAGTTGGAGCAATGCTAAATTTTGCCCAAGTCAGCTGCAACGAAATTGTATCACCAGGAACCGATGCTCCACTTGGAGTCACAACAATCTGACACGTCAATGTTGTTGTTGGCGGAGGCGGCGGAAGTGTTGTCGTTGTCGTTGTTGGAGGAGGAGTCACTGGCGGAGGTGTTACAGGAGGAGGGTTTACCACCGGAGGTGTCGTCGATTGCAAACTCATAATCCAAGCTCGAATCACACCAACTTCGCCAGAATTTAATTGCGTTCCGCTTGGTGGCATTGATCCAGACTCGACAGACATAACGAGCGAGCTTGAATCAGGATCAGCAGGAACCACAAAATTTTGTTTTATTAAACCTGCAAGATCAGAAATGTTTGAAACGCCACCCATACCAGCTGATCCATGGCAAGAATTGCAACGCCCAACAAGAATCGACTGCGTTTGTTTTGCTAGCACACTATCGCCTGGAAGACTGTATGCTGCGCTACTTGAAGCAGCTGAATTAAGGTCATCAGTGTCTGCAGGGCTTGAAACCACAGAACAGTTTTGAAATGAAATTGTCATAATTAAAAAAAGGACAACAGACAAAAATAGACGTTTCATTGAATCCCCGATCCCCTTAAAACGATTACCCATCTCTTATTCTGTCAGCACCTGAACAAATAGTACATTTATTTTCGATTTGAAACGGCCAGTATCTCAATATAACACAAATTCAATTTCGTACTTTTCAAATTTCAAAGTGATTCTCAGAATGAGACTGGCGCTCTTTAGAATTGCTACAATTAAGTGAGATAAATTGGTCTCAATATAAACAGCAAAGACTTTGGTCGCGCTCGCTTCTATGGCTATACTGCAGTGTTGGCAGAATACAATAGTCATCATAGGATTTCAGAAAGGAATTCTAGATGCTGAAGAAACTCATTTTTTTAATATTATTATCCCTCTTGAGTTCTATTTGTTATTCATTAGAAATTAAATACCCCCTCAACAAATCCATTGTGCTATCTCAAACTCTCAAAATGCATATTCATTCACATCGTCCCGAATGTGCATCTGAAGCCTGGAAATTTGAATTGATAGGCAAAGCCCCGATGAATGATACTGTTTTAAAATACAATCTACAAAATTCGTATGGTTCAAATCTTTATTTTGCAATACAGTTACCAAAATTAGATAACGGTTTTTTTGAAATAAACATCAGTTCTGAAACTTGTGGTACAAATGTCATCACCTTATACAAATTCAATGGGTCCGCTTTTACCCTAGGCGAAAAAATATTTAATCATTATCAAAAAATCCATTCTGCCGAATCATTAAGTTACAATTGGACTTCTGCTGTTTTTCTGTATGGACTTGCAGAATTTATCGCAGATAAAGATTCCAAAACCGTCGCTTCAGAAAAAGAATACATTGAAAATTTTTATAAACATCAAATCCGTCGTGGAATTCCAGAGATCACATCTCCTGACTTGGCATCAATTTCATTACCTGCAGCAATTTACTTAAAACAGAATCCGCAAGCTGACTTTTTAAATCCAATTTTCGAAAAAACTTTAAAGTTTTTTGAAAATGAGCCCATCAATTCCTTAGGAGCTTTTAATCATATTGGGAATCGTCACCGATTCTATTGGTTCATGCCGCTAACCAAAAACTTTGTAAAGGATAGTATCTGGGTTGATTCACGGATTATGTACGCTTTGAATGGACTCATGAGCTCTCCATATTTTAAATCTGAAAAAATAAAAGAATTTTCAGAACAGCAACCACTTATTTTTTCAAAATTCCTTCAAGACTCTTCTGGATTTTTTAAACACGGATATTATCTAGATAGCCAAGAAAGAACACCCCATCGTTCTTATTGGGCCAGAGGAAATGGCTGGGCAGCCGTTGCATTGATTCAATTCTATGAACAAAATTTAAAATTTAAAGATGAATATAAATCCTCATTAGAAAAACTTTTATTCAGTGTATCTGAATCATTGGATTCCCCAATCAAAGTTTCAAATACACTTTTAAAATCTGATTCCAAATACAATTACCGCGAAAGCTCATCAACAGCATTACTTGCCTATGCACTGGCAAAGGCTGAACGCCTGAAAGCCCTGCCGCAAAGAACAGGTGATCTTGCAAATCAAATGGCCATAGATTTGGGTGGATATATCGTTGTCGACGATGAAGAACAAAATTTTTCTATCT
>DGYJ01000008.1:0-202 GCA_002396665.1 Bdellovibrionaceae bacterium UBA5009 | reverse complement strand
ACGCCCAACAGATTCTTTTAACTTTGATTGGTACTACACACTGCTTATCCGTACAGATCATGATGTTTCTTATGGAGTTGGCGCACTTCTTTTAATGCTTAAAGAAATGGAAAACAATGGTGTTCATTTTGGAGGACAATAGTCATGTTAGTAAAATATTTTAAATTTATTGCACCGACGATCTTCATCGCCTACCAATACT
>DGYJ01000010.1:1565-6341 GCA_002396665.1 Bdellovibrionaceae bacterium UBA5009 | reverse complement strand
AATATTCATCACCCTGGCAGATTATATGCAGATGCAAATTGTAAATATTGAATTTAATCAGTTTATCGCTGCTGGGAATTCATTTTTAAAAAATCTTATTGAAGATTTGAATATGAATGGCTTCGATACTGACGATCTTCAGTGCGATCACCTTTGTTTTCGAGTTGATAGCCTACAGAAATATAATCAGTATAAGCTGAATCTTTTATCTTGGGGTCAACTTTTGACGGAGTCTGTGGTGAATGGACGGCCCATTAGCACTTTTCAACTTAGCATGCCATTTAAATATAGAAATCACTCGATCTCAATTGTAGAGCTTCCGGCTCCGAAGTCTGGCATCTTCTATGAGACTGGATTTGAACATGCTGAATTCATTGTTGATGAGGATTTGGAATCATTTGCTAAAAAGTATTCATATATAGGCTTTGATGGCTTTCAAAAAAAGATGATCAATTCCGAGCTTCATCTGCAATTAGCTAGCGGGCTGGTCAAATTCCATCGAATTTCCTTAGAAAGAGTTATTGAAATTGAAAAATCAAAACTCACAGATGTCATTTTTGATTTTGACGGTACAATCATTGATTCAAGAAGTGCTATATATGAAATAAACAGACAAGTTTTTTCAAAAATTTTAAATCGAACTGTATCAACAGACGAAGCGATTAAAAATTTTCACCCTGAGTTTCAAAGGCTATTTGATACCTTTGGTGTTGAACAGGCACAGCAAAAAGCCGAAGCCATAGAATTATGGGGAGCTATTTCGTTAAAGTTCGAGTTTCATCTTTTCGATGGCATCAAAAAAATGCTGATTGATCTTTGTGAGGCCGGTCTAAGACTGCATTTGTGGACGGCACGTGATGAAGTGTCAGCAATGGAAATACTGTCCTTCCATGGATTGACTCACTTTTTTCAGACTCTTAGCTTTTCATCCAGTCTGAAGTCAAAGCCCCATCAAGACAGTTTGCTATTTAATTACAAAATGGCACCGAAAAATTCTGTGATTGTAATTGGAGATAGCGCAACGGATATAAGGGGAGCTCATAATATTCAGGCTTTGGCTGGGGCTGCGGTATGGTGTGTTCATTCGGATTATCATCTCCTTGAAAAAAGTGGAGCTGAAATATTTTTCTCGAAGCCTGATGAGGTGACAAATTGGATTTTAAATCAGGCTTTAATTTCATAGCCTTTTTATCTATTGCGCCAAGATATAAGAAGGTATTTCTGTAGATTATAAAACAGTATGAATCTTCAATATGCCGGCTTTTAGAAATTTCAACATCATGATTTCGTGCGCCTGTGAATAATTCCTAGGACTAGTTTCATAACGCTCCTCGCCTTTAAACTAAGTTTTTAGTTGATAATAACTAAGAACTTAGTTTAAGTCTTTTAAAGTGAGGGTGCTATGACTAAGAAAAAAGATGAAAAGCTATTAACAGAAGCCGAAACCGAATTGATGGCCATTCTTTGGAAATTAGGTGAAGGCACGGTCGCTGATGTCATCGAGAATTTACCATCAGGGCGTGATTTAGCCTACACCTCGGTTTCAACCTTCTTAAGAATTTTAGAACAAAAAAAAGTTCTAAAAACTCGCAAAGAGGGTCGTGGGCATATTTATATTCCATTCCTCAGCAAGCAAGATTACGAAGCACGCACACTAAAGCATGTGGTGGATAAAGTCTTTGATGGGGCCCCTTTGTCTTTGGCCAAGCAGCTTCTTAATGTGTCGAATCTTTCAAAAGACGAAATCAAAGAATTAAAGGCTTTGCTTAAAGAGGCCGAGGAACAAGCGTGATTTTAAAGGCTGTGAATTTCTATCTTATTCTTTATGTCGTCGTTCTGATCGCAGGCATAGCCTCAGTCTTGATCAGAGTTCTTTGTCAGAAGAATTTATTAAGAATTAAATGTTCTTCAGAGTTGAAATTGAATTATTTATTTCTTTGTGTCTGCTTGATTTTACCATTTCTGTCCTTTTCACAAAGTGAAATTTTTCAGTTTAGGCCTGTTGTTAAAATTGAGTCAGCTCAATCAATGAAAGATTTTGATTCCTCTTGGCAGCGTGGTGGTGGTAGCTCAGTGAGCCTTTTGTCGCAATCTTTGCCAACAGTTCAGATTGAGGAAGTGTTTTCCTTAGCTGTAGGGTTTGTTTTGATTTCAACCTTGCTGGGTTTAGGAAAAATTTTAATTGATGTCACAAAGCTGGTCAGTTTGATTGGAAATTCATACCCTATTCGTAAAATCGGGTCAGTTCGAATTTCTGCTTCTGATCAAGTTTTGGTTCCTTTTTCTGCAAGAGTATTGAGCTCGTGGGTTTTGATCCCTGTTGAGCTTATTTCCCAAAGAGAGGCTTTTAAGGTATCAGTCCTTCACGAGCTGCAACATCATCGTCAAAGAGATACGACATTCATTTATCTTCTTCTTTTCGTTAGAGCATTCTTGTTGTTGAATCCCGTGATGTGGATCTGGAGTAAGTCCATTTCTGAAGTTCAAGAAATGGCCTGTGATGAAAATTTAATAGTTCATGGAAAAATCAATCGAGAAGCCTACGCGGGGCGACTGATTGAAATAGCAGAAACCGCCATTGGACAAGAGGGCAGGCTTGTGTGCGCAGCAGGACTTGGCTTTTTGAATGATAGGCAAACTTTATCAAGGAGGATTGAAACTATGTTTCAAAAAGAAAAAAGTCGAAGACGAGTTACGAAGTTATTGGGAGCAACTGTTTTATTGGTCATGACAGGGACCGCCTTTGCGGCAAGGGAGCTTGTGCTTGATCGTCGTGTGACGATGATTGAGGCCCAAAAAATGGCCGAAATTGCAAAACGTGGGTCAGAATTTCCGATTGTGGTGAATGATCTGGTTTTAGGTCAGCTCAACAGATTTTTAGGAACTGAAGAAGGTCGTCATTTCATCAAAGCATCGATGGAAAGAATGAAAGTCTATCAGCCGATGATCGAAGCGAAACTTGTGCAATATAATGCACCCAAAGAATTAATGGCCATCGCTTTGGTCGAATCTGGATATAAGAACTTACCCCAGTCACCCAACAAGTCATGGGGAGCCGGTTTGTGGATGTTCATTGAGTCCACGGCCAAAAGATATGGAATGCGAGTTGATTCAGTTGTGGACGAGCGTCTAAATCCAGAAGTCGAAACAGATGCAGCGATGAGATATTTAACCTCAAATAATTTATGGTTCAGCGACTGGCTTTTAGCGATTCAAGCCTATAACACAGGCGAAAATACAGTTCAAAAAGCCATCGACTCGTCGGGGACAAAAGATGTTTGGACGCTGATTCGAGCTGGTCTGCCAACGGATAAAGACTACTTAGCCAGGGTTATGGCTGTTGTTTTGATTTTAAAGAATCCAGAGATTTTGAATTAAGAAGCAAACGTAGAATCATAATTTCTGTTCAAAATCCTCCTCATTTTTTTTCGAGGAGGATTTTGAACAGGTATATTCAAATTTTTTAAATGCTCCGAAATGTCTTGAAAGATCACCTCGGGATTTGGCCGTTTCCGCTTAAGCAAGTTAAGCAGGCACTGGATATGAATCCAGTGGTTTTAAACATCTAAAACTCTTGTGGTAAAGCATTCTTAATTTCAAGTAACTGTTGCAGTTCTTTTAATACAACTTGTGCCGGGAGGGATCTTGGGCAATTTAAGGTAAATCCTTTGCCCATTTCATTCACTGCGCTAATGTAATCCATCTCTGTTTTATAATAGACAAGAGGGCCCCATAGTTTGCCAGCAGCAGTTACATTAAATGTACTGTCTGCATATATTGTTCTAATGTGGGAACTAGGTTCGACTCCAATAGTGCAACTTGTTTCATTATAGTCAATTTCAGCAGCCCTTGATTCACCATTAATTTTCAAGGCCTCGGTGTTTGCTGGGATCACAAAGTCTTTCTTGAAAACAAGCTTGGTATTAACACTTACCTCAGCGAGATGTCCGGCATGGGCTGTTACATTTAAAAGAAAAATTGAAAGTGCAAGTAATAATTTTTTCATGAAATAAATCTCCGTAATGATTTTTTAAATTAACGTACGCTGACTTCGTAATTAAGCCAGTTTCTATTGTAGATTATAATTCCTGGCGCTCCAGAGAACGATGTTTCATAGCACCACTTACTAGCTGCTGATGTTTCGCCAATTACAAGGGCCTGTCTATCAGAACAATTTGCTCCGTTAAATATTGAATCAGATGTCAGGCTAGAAAAATTAAAATTCACGCGACTTTGCGAATCTGAAAAAACTAACAACAATCGTCTGCTAGCAGCAAGCTGACACAGGTTTTGCAAAAACAGAGATTGACCGTAACTCGCTGACAATTCGCAAATTGCATCATTATAACTTCTATTCATGGCAAAAGCTGCGGTTGATTTCAGCACATTAAGATCAAATATAGCCTGAGATATTTGTGAGGAGCCTTTTAAAGTTTTAATTTTGACCAACTTCCCCATGCTTTGATTGGCAAGATCTAAACGCATCGACGCATGAACTACGGCGAATGAAACCGGCACATGAGTTATTTTCTCGTTTATTGATTGCAGCCAAGAAAGTAACTTTTCAGCTGAGTTTTGATTTTCAACAAATCCCTGAAATGCAATTTCAGAGCGAATGACCTCCTCATACGAGGCATCCGGGCTCATCATCCAATAGTTCTCATGATATAGAATTGCCATTTTTTCCGACACTTTTTGAAGGTCAAAAAATTCAGGAAATAAGAAAGTCTCTCCAGTAAAAGAATTTGTTACAGCAGCAATTGTTAAATTTGAGGG
>DGYJ01000010.1:0-1360 GCA_002396665.1 Bdellovibrionaceae bacterium UBA5009 | reverse complement strand
AGCAAATTCTTTAATCAAACGTGTGCGGACCGCGGGGGTAAATGTATTCTTGTCGACCTTATAGTATATGCGATTTGCAGCCGGCATAAGGCTTCTTAAAAGTACTGAGCGAGTTTGTGGGAAAAGAAATTTATTGGTCTGAAAAAGACGCTGTAGCTCCTGAAGGCCATCAATTTCACTAGTTGTAAGTGGCACTCGTCCGACATAAAAACCGGCAGAACCAAATGTAACTAAACGACCATTCTGGTTAACGACCCCGCCGCCGCCGCCAGCGTTGCCGCCTTCGGTTGCAAAGGATGTTGTAGAGGTCTGACTTAAGAATACGCTTAAGATCAGTAGTAGAAGTTTTCGATTTAGAGTGTTCATAGTCTTTATCTCCTTTATGTTTTTAATGCTAGGTATGTGCCAAATATTTATATTCACTTAAGAAACACGGTCATTCGGGCTAAATCCGCGAGATCAGTTTTAATCTCACCTGAGCTAGCTTTTCCTCGATTTCTGCTAGCGAGTTGATGTGCTCGGTGAGATCTGCAGAGTGACCAGTGATTAGCTCGGTGACGGAAATTGACAGCACTTTGCTAATCTCTTGGAGGGGTGGAAGTTTGAGGCCTCGCCCTTTTTCCCAATCGCGGTAGGTGCTCTCAGCCACGTTAATTTGATTGGCCATACTCTTGGCAGTTAGACCTTTTTGCTTTCTCAGGCGTTCTAATCTGGCTTCAAAAGCTTCAGGGTTTTTACTCATAACTTCCTCCTTTCCTTTGGACCAGAATTTAATTGCATTGCGTTGTAATTAACACTAAAATAAAGTGAAAATAAGGATATAATTTTCATTTTTAATGAAAACTATAGATTAAGTATATGATATGATTAATAAAAATGTATTCAATTTTTCAGACTATAAAAGCTATTTAAGCTATGTTGAAAGCAGGCGAAAAAGTTTTGAACGGGGCTTCAGAACAAAGCTGGCTTCATCAATTGGATGTCAGAGCGGCTTTATTTCCAATGTTCTGAATGGGGATGCTCACTTCAGTTCTGAACAAATTACGGGGATTTCAAGATTTTTGAATCTCAAGCCAGCTGAACAAAAGTATCTTTACACGCTTCTTCAATATGCAAGAGCTGGAACACCTGCACTAAAATCATTTATTCAAAACGAACTCGATTTGCTGCTTGATGAATATTTGAATATCAAAAAGAGAGTGGGCGATTCAAAAGCTCTATCGGAATCGGACCAGGCCGTTTACTACAGCAGTTGGCATTACACAGCTGTCCATCTATTAACGACCATTCCTGGCTACAAAACACCGCAAAGTATTGCCGAAGGGTTGGGGCTTGCCGAAGCGGCCGTAAAGAAGATCTT
>DGYJ01000013.1:9050-12731 GCA_002396665.1 Bdellovibrionaceae bacterium UBA5009 | reverse complement strand
GGTGATGAATATTCGCATCGGGAAGAAAACCCATCCCGGCCTTAAGTAATTTCTTAATTTTCACAGTCTTCCTCTTTTATTAAGTGATTTGACCTCAAACCCTGAAACATCGAATGATTCGACATAGCTGTCTGGATCTCCAACTTTTATCTTTTGAAAGAAGGCCTTCATATGGGGAGATTTTTCTTTGTGGTCTATCATCATGGCCTTCTTACTTTTCCAAATTTCATGAAAGACAAATTCGTTTGTTGCCTGACCTTTTTCATTAAAAATCTGATAGGCTTCGTAACTAATACAGCCCTCTTCTTTTAACGTCGGGCCTATAATTTTTTGAACTTCGCTTTTAAAATCTTCAATGTGATTTGGTTTAATTTTAAAGTGTGCGTGTCCTTTAAAAACGATGTCCTGATTTGCAGAACTGATTTGCCCCATAAACAGCACCCCAAAAAGCAATAAAATGGTATTCATATGAACCTCTTGGGACCTTATAGCTTACTTTCAATAAAAATATAAAGTGACATTTAATTTTTATTTAAGTAATTATTAATTACATGAAAATAGAAGATTTAAACCTGTCTGCCTTAAAATACTTCCTCGATGCCGTAGAACTTGACAGCATTACCTTAAGTTCTGAACGGAATCATGTTTCAAGACCCGCCGTCAGCCAGGCCATTCTTAGACTCGAAGACTGGTATGGACATCAGTTACTTGCGCATAAGAAACGCGACTTCGCTTTGACCGATGAAGGAATTCGCTTTCACCAAATGGCAAAGCACAGTTTTGAAAATCTTAAAAAAGGTTTTAAAAACACCTACGCTCCAGATTTTTCTTTACACATTGGATGTTCTGCTTCACTGATCGAGCTTGTTTTTCCAAAAATACAAAGCCAAGTTAAAAAATGTCCGCAGCCCGTGATCAAAATTGGACCGACCCATCAGCTCAAACAAATGCTTGAACAAAAGCAAATTAACATCGCTTTTCTGATCTCAACCAGTCCCAAGTCTAATTTTAATACTTTTGAGTTCTACAGTGGAAATTTTGAATTGAGATCAAAATCAGGGCGCCTGGCAGAACCACTGATTGTGACTGAAAAAAGACCCGAGGTGGAGGCCTTTGCTAAATTTTCAGCAAAAACAAAACTGCCCCTGAATCATCAGATTGAAGTCGAAAGTTGGACTGTGGCAAGTCGCCTGGCAGAAATGACTGACGGAACTTGCCTTGTCCCAGATTATTTACCAAAGGCAAGTTTAAAGTCGGTTCCAATGAAGGCTTGGAAATACCACTACTCTGCGCAGGTTTTATACCGCAAGAAATCTTTACTTTCTGAAGTAGAATTAGAACTGATAGAAAAACTAACCCGCTAGATTTTTTATAAAAAAATTTATGCGAATTTACGCATCAATCAGATTACCCTAAAAAGCTCGCAAACGAGAAACCCTGGGCGTCGAGAAAAATTGAATTCTGAAGCGCCGGCTAATTTTGTTGGCTCGCTAAGACTTTAGGGACAAGCTAATCGCTTTAGATATCTCAGTGATTTTTGAAGTTTTTTGAGGGGCAGCAAAAATTGTATCGTCACCAGCAATAGTACCCAATAAGCTATCTTTATATTCGTGATCGAGAAAACCAGCAACGAACATGGCTGAACCAGGCCTAGTCCTGATGACGATAGTCGAACTATTATGACTTATGCTTAAAACAAGATCTGCAAGCGATCCTCTATAGGCATCTCGCAAGTCAGTTCGTAGTTTATATACTTGCTGCCCATTAACAATTTCTTTAATCACTCCCATTTGGCTCATCGTCAGAGAAATTGTTGATTGTGTGATCCTAAAACCTCTTTCCTTGATTTGCTTGGCAAGGTCGGATTGCGTTCCTTGGAAACCATCACCGATGAATCCTCTGATGACATGTTTTAGTTTTCTTTTTGAAGCAGCATCCATTTTTAACCTCCTCGAATAATTCATATTTATGCAAAAATATGCATAACATGGCAATCAAAATATTGAATATTGGAATAGAGCCTTGTAAACGCATCTTCGGAGGTTTTATGAAAAATGTATGTGTTTTAGCCTATTCCGGAGGCCTTGATACTTCAGCAATCATTCCCTGGCTGATCGAAAATTACGATATCGACGTGATAGCTTACTGCTGCAATGTGGGGAACCTACCCCCAGAAAATGAACTTAAAGAGCGTGCATTAAAGCTTGGGGCAAGAGAGTTCATCTACGAAGAAGCGCAAGATGAATTCGTAAATGACTTTGTATATCCTATGCTTAGGGCTGGGGCCAAATATCTTGATGACTATCTTCTAGGAACTGCAATTGCTCGACCGCTAATTGCCGCAAGAGTGGCTGCTTTCGCAAAATCAAGACAAGCAAAGTTTATCGCCCATGGTGCTACTGGAAAAGGTAATGACCATATTCGATTCGAGAGAGCTTGGGCTTATCTTTGCCCAGATATAAAAATTATTGCGCCGTGGAAAATATGGGATTATCGCAGTCGTGAAGAACTCATCAAATATTTGGCTACAGTTGGAATGAATTGGGGCGCGGGTAATAAAGCATACAGTGTAGATCTGAATACTTTCCATCGTTCCTGCGAAGGTGGCGATCTGGAAGACATCCGACACAGCTACTCGGAAGCTGAAGTTCTTGAATGGACTAGCGTAGACGTCAAACAAACTTCTACGGAAGTTTCGCTTGTTATCGAGAGTGGAAAAATTGTTCAGTTGGATGGTAAAGCGATGAGTCCAAAAAGTGTCGTCGAAGAACTCAACAAGTTGGGATCTAAATATGGTATCGGATTATGTGATATCGTTGAAGAAAGAATAAATGGAATCAAAAGTAGAGGCGTTTATGAAACTCCTGGCGGAACTATAGCACATGAGGCCTTGAAAGCTCTTAAGCAAATTTGTTGGAGTCGTGAACTTTATCAGTTGGCTCAGTCGATGAGTCGCGAATTTGGCCAGCTTATTTATGACGGCCATTGGTTCAGTGATCATAGTTCTGCTGTCGATGGATTTTTCAAATCTGCATCGAAGAAATTGACTGGTGAAGTCCTACTTCTAATAGGTCCACGATCATTAAGAGTATTGAGTCGCCAAAGTCCTTTTTCGTTGTATCGACCCGAGGTGGCTTCATTTGAATCAGATCAACTCGATATACATAAAGCAGCAATGGGCTACACGAAAATATTAACCCTCTCGTCGCTTATCCAAGGACAAAGAGCAGAAGCTAAAGTATGAAAACCTTAAATTCCGCTATCAATAAAAACCAAGCCGATGAGTTTATTGCGCTTACTCATGGCATAGATATCGATTGTTTTCTGTTCAACGAAGAAATTGCCGTTCAAAAGGCATGGGTTTCTGGGCTTCTCAAGATTAAGCTTCTTACTCAGCAAGAGTCCAAAGACTTGATGTCCGCATTAGACACACTTCATTTTAAAATCAGTGAGGGATCCTATCAATGGAAAGCAGAAGACGAAGATATACACATGACTATCGAGCGTTACTTAACTGACCGCTTTGAAAATACAGGAAAAAAGATCCATTTGGGTCGTTCGCGAAACGATCTCGTTGCAACGACACTTAAACTTTATCTGTCAAATAGGTGTAAAGAGCTTTCGGATACAGCTTCGACTTTATGTCAGGCCATGTTAAGTCTAGCCGAACAGCACCTATCG
>DGYJ01000013.1:2101-8906 GCA_002396665.1 Bdellovibrionaceae bacterium UBA5009 | reverse complement strand
CCTTTACGCATTCGCAAGCCGCACAGCCCGTTCGCATGGCCCATATTTGGAATTTTCATGCATTGAATTTTTATAACGACTTTCGTCGATTTGCCAACTGTAATACGGATCTACTAGAGACGATACCTTTAGGATCGGGCGCTATAACTGGAACCCATCTAGATATAGATTTGACATCGATCGCAAATCAACTTGGCTTTCAACGTGGACCTATCAATAGTATACACGGAACAAGCGACCGTGACTGGCTTATTGAGGTTTCACAGAAAATATCTATTTGTGCATTACATGTATCAAGGCTATGCGAAGACATTATTTTCCTTTCATCGTCGCCGGTGCAACTGATAGAGCTACCTACAGATTGGTCTTCAGGATCGTCAATGATGCCCAACAAGCGAAATCCTGACTTTTTTGAAATCGTACGAGCAAAATCTAAGCGATTGATTGCTCTAAATACGGAAATATTGACCCTGAATCTTGGGATCGCTTCGGGGTATTCTTCAGATTTTCATGAGCAAAAAAGAAGTATTGTAAAAGGCGTTAGAGAATTGCAAGAAATCGCATCTGCTTTTGGAAGAGCTATTTTGGGAATCAAGTTAAATCAAACCAGAGCGGAAGAGCTGTTGGAGCAAGGTCATATCCTAGCAACAGATATTGCGAATGAACTGGTAAAACATGGGCGACCATTCAGAGAGGCCTATTCTGAGGTGGCAAGTAGGATATGCGCTGCGCAGTTCGATTCAAAACAAATTGGAAGACCGGAAACATCATTTGAATCTTCCGTCGAAAATAGAAATAATTTAGGTGGAACGTCACGAAAGCGCGTCCTTGAAAGTATTCATTTGCTCCGAAGCTATTTCGCGGAGCCTTAGTCTTGACCATCAAACACCTGGTTAAAAATCTGAGGACCGATCACCACGCCGCACATGTGATTAATCATTACTCCTTCAAAGACTTATAAAAGAAAACTGATTGTCGTCGAAAATGATCGGGTTAAAAACAATAAGTAAACCTGTGGCAATATTTTTTGCCACACTTTATGGCAAAAAATATTGTAGTTTTTTAAATTTGATGTTTTATAAATACGTATGAACGAAATAAATGTGACTACAAAATCTCAATACTTATCTGAGCACAGGGATTTTCGCATTTGGCTACAGCAACAGTTTACAAGTCGTTGCAAACGAAATCCGAAGTATTCACTGCGTGCTTTTGCCCAGATGCTCAAGATGGATGCTTCGAGCGTTTCTCAAATTTTTGCAGGCAAGCGCAAAGCATCAACAAGAGTTATATCAAAGATATGTGATACGCTAAGTGCTGGCCCTGTTTTAAAAACTGTATTTTTAAACGAAGCTAAGGCTAAATTTAAAAATTCAAAGTACAAGGTGACTGATAAAAAGGCCGCTTTTGAATTATTGGCTGAAGATGCTTTCGCTGTTATTTCAGAGTGGTATCATTTTGCAATCTTAGAGCTTGCGAACGTAAACGATTTTAAAAGCCAAGCATCTTGGTGTGCGAATGTACTTGGGATTTCAACTGCTGAAGCGCAAATTGCAATTGAAAGGCTTAAGCGACTTTCGCTAATGAAAGAAGAAGATGGCCGTTTGATTCGCACAAATCGTTTATTGACCAATTTCAAGCCAGGGATAACGTCTTCGGCCCACAAGAACTTACAGCGACAAATTTTGAAAATGGCGATTGAAGCAATTGATCACGTAGATGCCGAAGATAAAGACATCACTTGCATGACTATGGCAATTGATATCAAAAAAATACCAGCTGCTCGGAAAGTAATTTCTAAATTTCGACGAGAACTAACTGAGTTCTTAGAAGAAGGCTCACGTTCACAGGTTTATCAGTTAGCTATTCAGCTTTATCCAATTTCAAAACGAACAAACAAGGAGGTTTCAGATGAATATTAAAAAAGTGTTTTTAATATTGTTTTCCCTTTTAATCGCAAAGGTAGCATTCGGTGCGCATGGTACAGAAAGCGGCGGCGGTACTGATAATTACGATACAAAGAATAAAGCTGCTTGGTATACTGGAAATCAACCCATACTATATTGTACTGAAGTGGATAAAAACTTTGGTCTTACCGAGGGACGTGCTGATGCTGAGCTAAAAAAAGCCATCGATATCTGGCAAAATTATATTAAGACCAAACAAATTTCTGGGCTATCAACAAATTGGATTCAACAAAAATGTAATGGTTCTGAATATTTAAAATTCTACTTTGGTATTGATAACAATTACGTCCTCAATTACAAGGCTTCTCTAGATAGCTCTATTGCCCACGTATTTAAAGTAGAATGGATTTCTTCGAGCTTATCCAAAGGTTTCGTCTGGATAGCAAAAGAATTTTCGGCTGAACCACAAAATAAATTTCCTGATTGGAATAAGCCAAATCATTTATTGGCGATCTTGCTTCACGAAATCGGACATATCTATGGCTGCGACCACTTCAAAGGCACAGTCATGCGCGACGATTTATCATTACTATTAAAATATGATAAAGATCGTGGCACCGAAACCGAAAAGTTGTCAGCTATCGAAGTCGACCGTTACCTTCATTACGATACGAAATCAATGAAAGACATTAAAGTATGGGGGGCGTTAGGGTTAACTAAAGCAGATACAGAAACTTCAAAAACTAATTATTTATTTAAACTTATGACTGGCCGTCAGTTAATAGGTAAATTAAAGACATATCTAGATCTGTCATCAGCTGCTTATCCACGAATAGTAATTGAAGATGACAACAGTACAGATTCTTTTGAAACAATATTTAGCGCTACTGATGACGGGTATCCAACTCCGATTCAATCAGATGCTTTGCGATTTTATACTTATAATGGCGCTCAACAATACAGTTCGTGGATTGAGAATCGCGACATCATTACAAAAAATAATCAAAGACTTCGCCTTCGTTTTGAGTTCAATACGCGAATCGGCTGGGGACCCATTAAAATTTCATACTACAGCCAAGATATTAAAAAATGGGAAAATTTCTTTTGGGCATATCCACTAGCTGGGCCTACGCCAAACTGGTGAGTCCAGCAAGCCGAATGGCGATCAAAGACTCCACAGTCGCGAGAGTCTTTGATTCCAATCGAGAACTGTATTCTGCCCTGACCTACCGCAATTGACACAACCTTAATCAGATTTCATAATTTACAAGATGAATGTTAGACCTAAACTGTTCACCTTTGGATTTGTAGCTTTGGCACTTGCAGTTGCTCTTGCCTTTTGCGCATTCTATATCCCTGAAAAAATTGTGTGGAATCTGCCGCAGTATTTAGCCGTAGCGGGTGTATTGATTTTTGGCGGATTGGCTTTTTACTTTTTTTATTTGGGAATATTCAAAAACAATATGCCCATTGTGAATTATCTAGACGAACCACCGCCGACGCTACCAAACTTTTCAAAACCTTTTACCAGAAATTTGAAGAAGACCATTTATTTTTACCATTTACCAATCGTCTTATTTGTTGTCGCTATTTGCCTTTATTCATACGATTACTTCTATGATCATCAAGCATTTTCTAAAGCCCTCACAAACCTTCCGCTAACATTTTTCATTTTTCTGATTCTTATACTCTGGTTACTCATAATGGACCGTCGATTTTCTGGAACAAGATACGAGATGGCAGGCTCTGTTTTAAAAAAAATCTCCAAAAATCATATTGAAGATATAGATTTGCTGGACGTGGCCAGATATATTTACCTTCCAATTAGCGGAGGGGATAGTTTGACTACCAATTATCTTGTTCTTATCCATCGAGATGGTAAAAAATTTATGAAATTACCTGTGGATAGTTATGATTTTTCTGAACTTGAAAAGTGGGCTACATCCGAACTTAAAGAAACCAAATCTTTGCTTTTTCTTTATCTTCCAAAGAAACACAATAATTAGATAATTCAATTCGCAATTTATCCTAAAAAATGGGTTTCCCCGTTTATATATCTAAACCCAAGTCCAACTTTTAAGGTAAATTATTTTTTTTCAAAGTTAGGCAGTGAAAGCTACAGGGCATTTCTTGACAGTCTATTTAACTTACCCAAAAAACCAACCATAGACTTTCCCGTCTTAATTCTAGGCGCAGAAAATGATCAATTAATTGATAAAAAAAATAATCTTAGCACTGCTGAATTTTTATCTGGTGAATTTATCGAAATAAACGGCATCGCCCATAATATGATGAATGACGAATCTTGGCTTAAAACCGCTAAAGTCATAAAAGAATTTGTCCAACGACTACCGCTGCAAAATTCAAACAAAGCCTCTTGAGGTAGGGACTATAGTATCAAAATAATAATTTCATTTTTTATCTTAAAACACAAACCCTGTGTTCAGCATCAGTGCTGTGACCGTCGTTTGGGCCGAGCCGTTCCGAGTCGATGATAAGCGATTTTCTCCAGATGAGTCAGCCTTGAAAAACCCAATTCCTGTCGTTGCTTGATGTGAAGTGTACTGAAAGCCCACCGTCATAACTTGGTAATTTTCGCGAATATCCCCGTCCGCTAAAATCTCTACAGCACTTGGGTTGATTGCAAAGCCACCACGGATTTTTAAATTTTCTTTGAATTGGTATTCTACTCCGGCATTGTATCTTAAAGTTCCCACAACTTTCGTGCGGCCACTAAAACCTTCGATAATTTCAAAATCTTCTGGAAATTGATAAGATACATCCGCCAAAATATTTAGATTCGACAAACTATTATTTGCCACCCCTAATGTGAAATCCATGGGGACTGAATACCGGCTAGCTTTTTCTTGAATTCCCGTCGCTGTTCGCCCCCCATTCACATCCTGAGTAAATCGAGAATATTTACCCTGTGAGGTGATTTGCAAAACTGGAAGCTTTAACACAAAACCAATGCGATTGCTGTCTGAAGACTGAACCAAGCCCCCGATCTGACAAAGCAATCCCTTGGTATCTATCGAATAGTAATTATTTATGATCGCGGCCTGGGCCAATCCACTTCCAGTTTTAGGCCGACCCACCAGGTTGACCATTTGACTGGATTGATACTGAGCTAAAAAACAACCTGCGCCGATATCTAAACTGGGCGTAAATGATCCACCTGCCGCCATACCGACGAGCACAAATTGTGAATCAATGGTTCTGCCAAGCTCGACATCAAAACTATTCGTTGAAAAACTTTGAATAAAACTGGTTCTCAGCAACTCTGGAACATAAACGCTAAACGCCAATGTCCAAGGCCCTTCGGCCCATGTTGAAACCAAGGAAGATGGTACCACTTGCGTCCCCGTCGCCGAAAGATCCAGATCCTTACCATCCAACACTAAAAATGGTTTGGCGTCGGTCTTAAACTGCATAAAGGTATTTCCAGACAACGAAAGACTGCGCTCGCGGGTCGAAGCAAGGCCTGCTGGATTAAAAAAAGCACTTCCCGAGGACCCTTTCAGCGCCACCCCGGTATTGGCCATTTGAGATTCCGCTTCGCCAAGGGGATAAATCGATCGATTTTCAATATAGGCAAAGGACGACGTCGAAAGGCATACAATAATGGTCAGTAAAATTTTATTCATCGTTAGTGTCTAAAGATATAATTACAATCCGTCAAAAAAATATTGATTTGCCATAAAAAGAACTGATATCACCAAAACTCAAAAATCAAAGGGGACCATAATTATGAATCAAATGATCAAATCTGTCGTTTTCAGTTTGCTATTGACTGTCGCTGTAGGCTGCTCTTCAAAAAGCTCAGGCGGTAGTAGTGGCATTCAACCAACCCCTGCAGGTGGAGGGAATACCACAACTGCAGCGCCACAGTCTGCTGGTGTATGCCAAGTAAAAACTGCTGCCGGTGAAAATCAGGCCCTTATTTGCTCTGAATTTTCAAGCCAAGGAAATGCCCTAACAACTGAGCAAGTTCAAAAAGTCTGCATAGAGGCCAACCAAGAATTTACAAATCAATGCCCTGCAGGACAACCTGTTGTTGTTTGCAGAGTCGCCAGCAATGGCGTAGATATCGCCCTCAAGGTCTACGGAGAGGCTAACACCCGCGACTATTGGGTGAAAGAATGCCAAAATCAGGGTGGCAAACCTGAATAAGCTCTGACGATTGACTTGATGCATAAAAAATTAAACCAAGGAGAACACATGAAATTATTAATTACACTTTTACTCGCAAGCTCGATGGCCGCTGCGGCACCATCAAAAGAAAAATCTGCGGCTCAAGAAAAAATGGCAACTCAAAAAGATGCAGTTCTTGTTAAAGCGAACCTTAAAGGCCTTAAAATCTATGGATCAATGGATCTTGCAGATTCTTTTGATTTTGATGCAAACACTCAAAACCAAAGCGTTTCAGGAACTTTTGGTTCTGAAAAAGCCTTTGGTTTCGGCGCGAAATACACTTTCACACACCTGGACAACGGAATTGGTATTGAAGGTGGCGGTTCCTACGAAATGGGTCGCACCATCAGCAATGCTAAAGTTAAAAATCAAAACATTAACTACACTGGCGCAAAACCAGAAATCCAAATGTGGACTGTTTACGGTCAAGCGACTGCAAACTTAACATCTCAATTTGGTGTTTATGCCGTCGGAAATTACAATTTCCCACAAGTTAAAAATATTTCTGGTGGAAACTGGAAAGGTAAATTTGGCTACCAAGTCGGTGGACAATTGGCTTTAAGTAAAAACTTTTCTGTGAATGGCGAATTGCGCACATTAAACATGGGCGGATCTGCTGAAGAGCAAGGCGTAGTCACAAACTACGAGAATATCCGTTTGCAAGGTTTCGCACTTCGCGGACTTTACGCTTTCGAATAATTTCT
>DGYJ01000013.1:1694-1954 GCA_002396665.1 Bdellovibrionaceae bacterium UBA5009 | reverse complement strand
AATTAAAAAAAGGGATTTCGTTTAAATCGAAATCCCTTTTTTTTGTCTTTTTTCAAATTTAATATTTTAAATTAGTAGGCCCCAGCCCCTGCACCATAGGCAGGTGAAGTCGTCAGCAAGTGCAAATCAAAAGTATTCGTAATCAAATCAAACTTGACGAAATTTAAGGCTTCGTTTGTCACCACAATGTTGTTCGAAGTCACAGTGTTTCCAGCAATAGTGCCCATGGCAGCTACGATATTATTTTTTACAACAACATT
>DGYJ01000013.1:0-1537 GCA_002396665.1 Bdellovibrionaceae bacterium UBA5009 | reverse complement strand
ATATTATTTTTTACAACAACATTTTTAGGCGGAGTTACAACGCCAGTGACCGGATCTGGTTTAGACTTCGGCACAGATATCCAAAGACTTCGATTGATTGGACTTGCCAACGTATTGTGCTCAATTAGACCGCCCTCTGTACCAAAAAATGAAATCCCATGGTAGGCCGAAGTAATAATCACATTATTTACAGCAACAACATTTCTGTAAAGACCATCAAAAATGCTAAATCCCTGCATCGAAGCATTAAACTGTCTGTTTGGATCAGTACTTTCTTGTATATAGTTTCCATCAACATAAACATTTTCAAATACGGCCCCTTTCAATGCATAACCTTGGATTGCATCATCATGGTTAGCATCGCCATCAGCAGCTGAAAGATAGATATTTTTAATTTGATTTCTTTGCACAAGTAAATCCGAACCAATCACCCGCATCGCATCTGCCGAAAAGCCATCTATGTTATTTAACTTCACCAATGTTTTTAAACTGTTTGAAGGATACGTTGCTGCGTCTGATTGCATAATGATACCAAAACGAACATTGCGAATATCGTTCTGATAGTAGGTCGCACATTGCGAGTTCCTTGAAAAGACAGCCGTATTGTTCAACATCCAGTCTGAAAAAGTCCACGCACTAGAATCCGCTGCTGGATAAATTTTCGACTTCGCAAAAATAACATGGGAACTGCTCGTCACCGCAACTTCATATAAATTTGCAGTACCACTTGCCATGACACCAGTCACATCGACACCAGTGATTAACCAGCGCGAAACTGCTTGTAAGTTAATTTGACCAACAATGGCCCCAGCTTGTCCATCGATCCAAATCCAAGACGTCGTGTTCAAAAGTGCAGGCATAGACGCCGAATTCGCACTGATCGAACCATGGTCACCTTTTAATAAGATCAGATGATCCCCGGCTTTAACTAACTTAGAACTAATAAAAGTTCCAACTTTAGCGTAGGGTTTTGCGAAGGAACCATTTCCAGTGGAATCGTTACCATTCACAGGATCAAAATAAAGTGTTCTTGCATAGCTAGCAGGCGGCAACTCGCAACCTGGAAATACTTCAAAACCACCACCCGTCAATGTCGCTGGTACTGCAGTCGAATTATAGACAGGAACTGGAATACTTGGAACGCCTGACCCTGGAGGCAACGGAGCCGAAGGCGAAGAAGATGGATCAGAAGGGGACGTTGAAGGCAAAGAGGAATCTGACGATGCCAATTCCATACTTCCTTCAACCTGGGGCTTGAATGGCTTCGCACAGTTTTGAAATGAAATCATCAAAACAAACGAAATGAATGAACAAAATATAATTCGTGATTGACGTTTAATACTGAGACGCATGTGGTCCCCCCAGCAAATAAATATGCAATTCCAACACCATAGATTTCAGCGTATTAACCTATTAAGATGAATTAGGGCTAGACCTTCGTCGTAGTTTTTGACGTCGCCTATGGATTAGACAAATTTAACAAATCTCAAAATAAGAATATTGAGACACTTTTGAAACTGCCCCCTTTTAATGTTCA
>DGYJ01000037.1:8896-10472 GCA_002396665.1 Bdellovibrionaceae bacterium UBA5009 | reverse complement strand
TTTTAAATTTAACAGACTCCACAAGTAAAGGAGAACCTTCCTTCGTCCAAATGCTTTCATATTTTTTAGCTGACTTCGACGGACGCACCCGTGTGATAATCCCATGAACAAAAAGCCATCGTAAAACATCCGGCATTCTTAAAATATATGGATCCATTAAAAATTCAGCGAGATATTTTCGTACATCTTCTACATGAAAAGACTTCGGCGTTCCAATATTGATCAATACAATCGCTTTTTTGTTCATTTGTTTATCACTTTACTTTTAAGAATTTGAACTTTGTAAAAAATCATTTTTTATTTCTTCAGCTAAAGATTTATTCATTTCATAAATTTGACTTAAACCTAAACGACCAAGATAGTTACCCGTCAAATAGATTCTTTGTTTTTGCGAACTCACAATCTTTTTATCTTTGATGGAATCAAGCCATTTTTCTAGCTCAAGATTATAATGCGGCAATGCTTTGGGCCATCGAACAACTTCAGAACTGTGCATGGGATCAGTCGCGCCAAGTAAAATTTGTCGTTCGGATTGAATTAAGCCCAATAGATCGGAATTTTTTAGATCCATTACATCAAGCGTCCTGGCCCCGCCGATGATCCAAGATTCATTATAACATGGCCCACGACCATCAAAAATCATTGTATTCGACAACACCCCAAGGGTTTTTAAGTTTGAATTTTCATTGATCAAAACACCAAATCCATGGATTTTTTCTTTAGGGCTTTTGTAGGCCACAGTGGCCCTGGCCAGCGGAAGCATTTGAAGATTTTCAGATTTAAAATCGAATTCAGACTTGAAGACAGACAAATCCTTCAGCGAAACAGCCAACACGACCGGACCATTAAATTCAGAAAAATCAGTCACATTCTTTCTTTCAAATTTAACATTTTGATTTTGCAAATATTGCTTAAGGGTTTCCATCAATTGTCCCATACCCTGCGCAGGCGCAATACTACCGTTATATTTTTTTCTTGGATTTTTTTTGGGTTCAAAAAAGCGACCAAGCACAAGGCTTGCACTCATTTCTCGTGAATCACCTGCATATACTCCCTGCAGTCCTACGGATAAAACATCTCGGGTAAAAAAAAGTCCAAGATGCTTTACGCCCCATGCAAAAATTGTTTCACCAGGAAGTGGCTTTACAAAACGAAATCCAGTAAAAATCATTTTAAAGAGGCGTAGAACAAAAGCCAATGTGGCTAGCAAACTCAAAGGCCATCGGCAGACCTTGCCTTGATGAAAAAAGAATCTTTGTTTTGATTCTTGCTTTAGCTTCACATATTTAAGATTTAAATCTTTAAATAATTGATCTATTGATTCTGTCCAAATCAGTGCATTGGCGGCAGTTTCAACAAGCATGTCCTGATGGCGATGGGTTTGAATCAAACCACCAACATGGTCCTCTTTTTCGTAAACAACCACATCGATATTTTTTTTTGACAATTCATAGGCCAAGGTAAGACCTGAAAACCCGGCACCAACAATATGAACCTGAGATTTATTACTCATCGCAAATGAATTCCTAAATGGATTGGGAAAAGATTCTTGTTTGCGGCCACTTTTGCCGAAGTC
>DGYJ01000037.1:4869-8828 GCA_002396665.1 Bdellovibrionaceae bacterium UBA5009 | reverse complement strand
TGCGGCCACTTTTGCCGAAGTCTGGCATCAAAAAACAAACAAGCATTTCTTAAAAACGGTTTGCCTTTTTCAGTCACAACTAATTTCTGATCAGTTATTTTAACTAAACCATCATTGGCCATTTCTGACAGATAGGTTTTTGCTTCTTGTGCTTGTTCTGAATTTAAAAAATCAACTTCAGAACGGGTCATCAATTTCAAAATTTGTTCGCGATGCAAACGATCTTCTTCAGTTAATACATGGCCACGGAAACTTGGAATCTGATTTTGTGAAACAAGATTCATATACTGATGAATGACTTTTTCATTTTGATGAAAACTGTAAGGAGTTTCTGAAATACTACTCACCCCAAGTCCTAGCAAAACATCAGTTCGCGAATCCGTATACCCCATAAAATTACGATGCAACTCTTGGGTCTTCATTTTTTTTGCAAGACCATCAGTTGGCCATGCAAAATGATCCATTCCGACCTCTAAATACCCAGCCTTTAATAAAATTCCACGGGCAATTTCATACAGATTTCTTTTTTCTTCTGCCTTTGGAAGATCTTCATCTTTAAATAATCTTTGCTGGGGTTTAATCCAAGGCACTAAGGCAAAGCTGTACAAGGCAATGCGATCAGGGCGCAATTTGACAGTCAGTTCGGCAGTGTTTTTAATACTCTCTGCGGTTTGACCAGCCAATCCATAGATTAAGTCGAAATTCACAGACTCGTAACCCAAACGACGGGACTCTGTGGTGATTTTTTCGGTGATATCATAGGGCTGAATTCGATTCACTAAACGTTGAACTTCAGGATTAAAATCCTGCACACCTAGACTGATACGATTAAAGCCATATTTTCTAAGAACCTCGAGCTGTTCGACTGTTGTTCTTCTTGGATCAACTTCAATACCTGCTTCGAATTCATGTTCATCTTTTTTAATGATCGAAAATAGTCCTTGAATAAGGGATTCTAACTCTTTTGGAGTCAAAAATGTCGGACTTCCACCACCAAGATGAATTTGCTTCATGGGCTTTTGTGCAAGCTCTGGAACGGCTTCAAGGTAAGCCTTCCATTCATTTAATACCGCTTCCACATAGGGCATACCCTTTGAATGGTCCTTGGTGATTGTGGTGTTGCAACCGCAGAAGGTGCACAGTGTTTCACAGTAGGGAATATGAATATACATGGACCACGAAGTCCCTGCCGTCTGCAAAGTTTGTCGTAAATGTTGAATCCACTGTTCACGAGTCGGCGTTGTTTCCCAATAGGGAACCGTGGGATAACTTGTGTAACGTGGAGCTGGAATATCATATTTTGAAAATAAATCTTTCATTAAAACTCCCGACGAATTTTTTCAATAAACAAGCGAACATTGGACTCTGGGGTCTTTGGCAATACTCCGTGCCCTAGACCACTGACCCATGAAGATCTTTGCTCTGGCGTTAGATCCTTCATACATGACACATAAAGATCTAAATGTTTTTTAAAATTATCTGCATCAGCAAAAAGTAAAGCCTGATCAAAATTTCCTTGCACAAACCCAGGCGATTTCGCAGTAGATAGAACTTCAGTCAAATCCCAACGATGATCAAAGCCCATTCCGACCCAGGGCGCAGAATAAAAATTTTGATCAAAGAAAGACGCCTGTGTTCCCTTCGAATAATATCCTAAATGATTTGGAAATTTTTTCGCTAAATGGATCAATCGTGGCGCAATCCATTTTTTAAAAAACAAAGGCGACACTTCGCCCGCTGCCGTATCAAATAGCATAACAACTTCAGCACCACCATCAAGTTGCAACTGAATATTTTTTTCAAGCAATTGAATCATTAAATCAAAAAAAGAATTCATTAATGTCAGATCATTTTTAGATTGAATCAAAGAACCCGCATGCCCCCCTTCGACAGCATAAACAAACAAGGTCCAGACCCCACCAACAAAACCAATCAATGACTTATTCTTTGGCAAAACTTCCCGTGTGCATTTCATTGCCTGCTGTTGAAACAAAAGCTGTTCCCAAACTTGGTCAACGGGTTTTAACTTTTTAATTGTTTCAGGGTTCAGTTGAAAGCCAAGGCGTGGCCCTTGTTCAGTGTACTCAAGCCCCATACCCAAAACCTCTAAGGGAAATAGCAAATCACTAAACAAAATTGAAACATCAAAATCAAAATCTTGAACTGGACCAAGAGCAACCTCGGCAGCGACTTCAGGAAGTTTGCAAAGCTCCATGAAAGAGTATTTTTTGCGAAGATTTTGATAGTGGGAATGATAACGACCAGCCTGACGCATAAACCAAATCGGCGGAGTCGAAAAGTTTTTCTTTTGTAATGCATTTTGAAATAAGACATTAGACATCTGATATTCCTTCCTTAAGCCACTGATAACCAAGCCCACGCACCGAGCGCAGTTTAGCTTCTCCATCAGTCCCAAGAGTTTTTTTAAGTCGAACAATGGCATTGTCCACAGTTCGATGGTTTGGATTCTTATCAACACCCCAAACATGATCTAGAATTTCATCCCTAGATACAGGCCGTGGGGATTGTTCAATCAAAAATTGTAGCAATTTCATATCTGAAAGCGCTGGGTATTCCACCCGGCCATCTTTCTGTTGAATCGACATTGTTGTGAAATTAATCACACAGCTGTCTAATGTGATTTCACTCAGATTCGTGTGAGAGTCGAGCACATGCTTTACGCGAATTAAAAGCTCTTTCAAATGAAATGGCTTTGGAATAAATTCAGCTGCGCCCAATTCGTAACCTTTTAAGCGTGATTCGGCATCACTTTGAGCTGTTAAAAACAAAAAAGGAGGAGGTGGCTTTTGATTTAAGACTTCACTGACTAAGTCAAAGCCCGACCCATCTGGAAGCCCAAGATCTAGGATCAACAAATCAATATCTGAACTTTGTTTTAAAATTTCTTTAGCCTGGGTCACTGACTGGGCCCAGTCCACAGTATAATCTTTGGATAATCTTTCAAAAAGAGTTTCACCCAACGAAGAATCATCTTCGACCAACAAAAGATGCTTCACTTCGAACCACCTTTAAATTCCAATTCAACACAAAAACCTTCTGAGGAACTTCGAAATTTTACCGAACCCTTCATTTGCTCTGTCAGTTGACGAATTAGATACAACCCAAGTCCATGACTTGATTTTTGATCATGGGACAAAATGCTTTTTCCAAGGCTGGAAAGATCTAATTTGGTTCCAGCACCATTGTCTTGGATTGAAACTTTTACCTGTCCGTTTGAAATTGCTGATGGAGTAATAACTAAAGCAGTGGCTTTGCCATGCAAAACCGAGTTGTGAAAAATATTTCTTAAAATAGCTAGCAAAGCTCTACGGTCAACTTTGATGATCGCATCACTTTTTAGCTCAATTTGTAAATCATCCCATTCGCTTCGAATTTCAGAAATGGCTTGGGAAATCTTTTGGTCTTGCAATAAAAAACCTTCTTCTTCATGGCGGCTCATTAATAAAGAATTTTCAAGTTGCAGGTCTAGGCGATTGATATCCTTTGCCAATCTTTGCAATTGGGGACTTTTGGCAAGGGCAGCATCTTCACGCAAAACATCGGACTGCAGACGAAGTCTTGCTATGGAAGTTTTTAAATCATGGGTAAAGGTTGAAAAAAATAATTTCAGCTGCTCGTGGCGTTTTTGATCACGACGAATATAAACAAGCAAACTGATGGCGCCAATAAAGATAGACGACAGAAACGAAATCCCCTCCCACATAATCATGCGGTGACGACGATCAATTTCGATCATGTCCTGGGGTGACAGGCTTGATTGCGGAAGATGGGTCAACTGACCAAGCCCATAGAACCACCACCAGGCCACCATTGTCGATGTGAACAACAACCACAAACCCAAAAGAATCAGCTTTAAAGAGTACTTCTTATCTGAACGAAGCACAGGCCTCCTTCACAAGGAGGTCGGCGCACTCTTCAAGTAATGATTCATCATGGGC
>DGYJ01000037.1:0-4682 GCA_002396665.1 Bdellovibrionaceae bacterium UBA5009 | reverse complement strand
GTAATGATTCATCATGGGCTAACGAAACAAAACCCACTTCGTAGGCATTCGGAGCCAAATAAATTTTTTCATTCAAACATCTTAAAAATAATTTTTTAAATGTCCCTGACTGGGTGGCTGGTATTTTATCCACCCTTCGTAATGGTTCAGTGGTTTTTTCATGGATCCAAAACAAAGAATCAAATTTAGAAATCTGAAGTGGCAAATTGTTTTTATCAAAGCCCGATTGGATTTTTTGCGAAAACATTTCTGTGCGGTCTTGCAAAACCTTCCAGCCATTGAGCTTTTTCATTTTTTGCAAACTGACAAGGCCAGCTCGCATTCCAATAGGATTCGCACTCAAGGTCCCCGCTTGGTAAACAGGTCCCAATGGGGCCACAACATCTAATAAATCTGCCCGTCCACCGTAACAACCCACCGGGAAGCCACCACCAATAATTTTACCATAACAAACAAGATCTGGTTTTAGACCATATCTTTCTGTCATCCCACCAAGGCCGATTCGAAAACCAGAAATCACTTCGTCCAGTAAAAGCAAGGCCCCGTGCTGATGAGTGATTTGTTGAATTTTTTTAAGGTATTCCTCTGTCTGAATCAGCAGTCCATAGTTTGCAGGCAAGGGCTCGATGGCAACAATGGCAATGTTTTTACCTTCTCTGGACATTATTTCTTCAAATGTTTTTAAATCATCTAAAGGACAAATTAATGTTTCTGCAGCCACAGCGTCAGAAATTCCAGCACTACTTGAAGCCGTCGTCCCTGCCAAACCACTTCCAGCCTTGACAAGCAAGGAGTCCACGTGGCCATGGTAGCAGCCATCAAACTTAAGAACCTTTGTGCGCCCAGTGGCGGCGCGACCAAGTCGCAGGGCACTCATGACAGCCTCTGTCCCAGAAGATACAAATCGCAATTTTTCAACATGGGGCAAATTCTGATTCATCCACTCGGCCAATTCTAAGGAATACTTTTCGCAGGCTCCAAAAGTCCATGCCGTATCCACCATGCGATGGACTTCTTCTTTCACATCGGGGTCTTGATGACCAAGAATCATGGGGCCAAAGCTCATACAAAAATCAACGTACTGATCACCTTCAACCGAAGTTAAAAATGCACCTTCTGCTTTTTCAAAAAAAATCGGGGAACGATCCATTCCTTTAAATGATCTCACTGGGGAATGCACACCGCCTGGCACAACTTTTTTTGAACGCTCAAAAAGCTCTTCAGATTTAAGACCAGTCTTTGAAGACCATAAATTTTTTAAGAAAGACATTTTCTTCTCCATTCATCGGCTGATAAATACAAATGCAATTTTTCTGGTGAAACACCAGCGTGTAGTAAAGTTTTATAGGAATTTCCAAATCCACAAGCTGCTTCTTTATCTTGAAGTTCGGGAAAACTTGCGACTGCCTCAATGTACTCAGTACCACTTCGCCAAAATATAATTTTAATTTTGGCCAAATTTATATTTTTGATCTCTCGATGGACTCGGTAAGTTGGTACAGAAATTATATTTTCAAATTCAGGCGAACCTGCATGGGTCACCTTTGTCCAAGAAGAAACGTCCCCCATCCATGGGTAAATTTTTGGCAAATCATCTTCACCCATTGAGTCTAAAGTGCCATTCACCCAACAGCCTTGTTTTGATAGGTCAAACCAGGTTTTCACACCAGAGGTCCAGAGAATCTGGGTTTTACCAAACTGCTGAGTTTTAGAAAGATTGTATTTTAAAAAATCAGGCGACAAGGCGTCAGTCTTGGTGACAAGCAAGGCTTCAGCCTCTGTCACTTGCAATGCATCGAATGGAATTTCTTCCCGCTGAACATTTTCCCACAATTCCCGCGAATCCAAAATTTGTTCTTCAACAAAACCACTGGGACGCTGATCATTTTCTTCAAATGTAAACTCGCTTTGTCTTAAAACTTTACCTTGATCAGTAAGGCCACGAAGAAAATGAATCTCGACATGTCGGCCTAAAATATTTCTTCTTTGAATCGAAGTTCCAATTTTTTGATGGCAGCCGCCGCCATGGTATTTTAAGACTTTTCGTTCTTCTTCAACATTTAATCGGTCATGTTCTGAATTTATTTCTGACAACATAGAAATCAAATCCTGTCGGGATTTTTTACATTCCACCGCCAGTGCACCTTGGGCCGCAGCCGTTGGATTCACAGACAATGGTAAGACCTGCCAGTTCAAGAATTGCATTTTTTCGAGTAAAGTATTCTGTACATCTTTAAACTCAGACTCGGGAGCAGTCATCAATCGATCCAAGGCCGCCTTGGCCAAGATCAAACCATCGGCCTCTGGATTTTCGAATAACTTACGAAGCCGGGTTGGAACGTTTCCGCGCACATTTTCGAAATGCACTTTTTCAACTTCCCACGGCAAAGATGATTTTAAAAAAGAGTCCAAGTTGTAGACCCGTCTTGGCGAGGACGATAAAAGACGTGGGTTTGAATTTCCAACGCTGCTTTTTTTGAATAAAAGCAAATCCCGCTGGTCAGCTCTAGGCAATGTGGCCGCGATCACTGTTTGCTCTTTTTCTTCCGTCGGCAAATCTTTCCACGAATGAACGACCAAGTCTGTTTGCTCATCCAGCAGGTCCTTTAAAAAATCTTCTGTGAAGACGCCCTTTTCTGGCATCTTCCACAAAGGATCTGTTAAATTTTTATCCCCCAAGGATTCGCGAAAAAGAAACTCAATTTCGATGTTTGGATTTTTATTTCGAAGAGCCTCGCCAACACGGTAAGCTTGAATCTTTGCAAGATCACTTGATCTTGCCGAAATCCTTAGGCGCATAGATCGTCCCACCCCATTGGTCGAACGATCATTTTAAAAAAGAACTGTTCGGATTTTTTTTCAATTTCAAGAAAAGCTGGCTTAAGCTTTTCAGTCATGATTTTTTTCTCTTTGCTTAACTGCTCGGTAAGCTGCGAGAAAGAAAAGTACTGAGTAATATTCATTTTTAATAGCTCATGATCTAAAAACTGATTCTCTCCTCGCCAGTCCACCAACTTTGTGATTGGCTTCGGAGAACTATGAATCAAATCCTGAAGCTCATCATTACTGATAGGGGCTGCAACCACAAGGGCCTCGGACTTTTTCAAATGAACGAAATCCCGTAAATGAAAAGATTCCCTGGGGGCCTTTGATTTTTTATTAAAAGCTGGCATCTTGTTTTTACGTGAATAAATTTGCAAATGTTTTTCGCTAAGCCAGGGTTCGATCTCTTGAACCAGCTGCCCAGCACCAATAACTTGAACTGTTTGCACTTCTTTTAAAAGTTTTCGCGTCAACGAACCATAACTATGACTGCCAAGATCTTTTAGAAAATTCTGACGAATTTCTTTTGAGTCCGTTAAAAGATTTTGAAATAATGAATTCCAGCGGTGAATCCAAGAGTCTTGATTTTGCAGATGTGATTTAACGAATTCCCTAAACTGCCCTTGGATTTCAGTCTCTCCAAGTAAAGACGATCTCAGTCCGCAAATCACTTCTAAAATAAAATGATACATTTCACGGCCAGCAAGGCGGTCGTACTTCAATACAGGGTGAAGATTTTCTGTAAGGTTAGCCTCTTGATCTTCGGGGATAAATGAAATCACTCGCTGACAGGTCACCAAGGATGGCGCTTTGAAATTCTTAAGTTGAATTTCAAGGTCAGGATTGTCCCGTCTTGAGAAATGATAAATAACCAATGAATCCATGTGTTCCTAATATAGATGAAAACCATATGAAAATTGTCAAAAAATTGTCATAAAGCCAAGAAATTTAAAGAGTTAGGCAGATTAATTGTTCAAAAATAAGGCGTTTTATGGCAGTCTATCCCAAGGAGACCCCATGGCCTTAAATCTTCCCCGCAGACCCCGTCGATTACGTCAAAACCAAAGCATTCGCGATATCAATTCTGAATGCCAATTGCAGGTCCACCATCTTGTGGAACCCCTTTTTGTGACGGATCAAAAAGAGGCTCAAATTGCCATTTCTTCACTTCCGGGGCTCTTTCGCGAAAGCCTCAATCATATGATGAATCATATCGACAAGAGTTACTCCTTAGGTCTTCGCTCTTTTGCACTCTTCCCTGCGATTGATGAAAAATTAAAAACCTCCGACGCGAAAGAAGCCTACAATCCGAAGGGACTTATCCCTACGGCTGTGCAAATGATCAAAGCAAAATACCCTGAAGCCATCGTCATTACGGATGTTGCCTTAGACCCCTATTCAGACCAAGGACATGACGGACTAGTTCAAGAAGGAAAAATTTTAAATGATGAAACCGTTGCTGTTCTTTGCAAAATGGCCGTGACCCAGGCCCGCGCCGGCGCTGATTTTGTTGCCCCTTCAGATATGATGGATGGAAGGGTTTCTGCCATTCGCGAAGCCCTGGATGAAAACGGATTCACTGAGACTGGAATTATCAGCTACACAGCAAAATATGCCTCTGCTTTTTATGGTCCATTTCGTGAAGCCTTAAATTCTGCGCCTAAATTTGGGGATAAAAAAACCTACCAAATGGATTATCGCAATTCTAATGAAGCCCTGATCGAAGCCGAATTGGATTATCTTGAAGGCGCTGACATTATGATGGTCAAGCCAGGATTATCCTATTTAGATATTATTTATAGATTAAAGGAAAACTTTAATATCCCCATCGCCGCCTACAATGTCAGTGGCGAATACGC
>DGYJ01000012.1 GCA_002396665.1 Bdellovibrionaceae bacterium UBA5009 | reverse complement strand
CACTTTGAAACAAGCCACGGCCACATGGAACAATAAAACTTATTTCGAGCCAAGCTGGGGAAATTTTGATATTGCCCTTGGAACTCAAGTGACCTCTGTCTTTGGGGGGCCTGCTGATCGCAAAGCCTATGGCGAGGTCGAAGATTTTTCAGTCAAAAAAGTTCCACAACCACAATGGAGCCAAGACCAATTGAATCTGCAGAAGCAGTATGAAAAAGTTCGATTTCTTCGTGAAAACAATTCGACATCGGAAACTTTGCTGAAGGGACTTTCAGAAGTTCTTTCATTCCTGGAAGTCAATGCAGCAAAAGATTGGCTTCTAAGACTAGAAATCTACGAATTGCTTTTACAAAGATCCTCTTCAGATACATCGATGAAGTCACTCGAACAAAAAGTTCTTCTTCAATTGCAACAGATTCAAAAAAATTTCCCTGCGCTGAAAGTTCAAATTGAAGATGGACTTGGGTTGGCTAAATCCTAGGACATGATGAAGAAAAATCTATTCGCACAAAAAAATATTGATCTGCGAGTGGTGCTTGTTCGCCCCCTCTACGAACGCAATGTCGGCGCCACATCCAGAGCCATGAGCAACATGGGTTTCGACAAATTGATTTTGATTGATCCCAAGTGCGAGTTCACCATCGAGGCCAACAAAGCGGCGGCCTCTGGACAAAAGGCATTTGAAAATAAAATAATCTATTCAAGTTGGGAACACTTTTGGCAGCACGAACCTGACGACAGCCTTCGACTTTCATTCACCGCCCGTGATGGCCGCGGTCGCGCAGCCCGTCCTGTCGATGATGTTTTAAGTTGGGTTGTTGAAAACTCTCCTTTGTTTCAAACAAAGGAACACTCTGAAGGAAATATTGTTATCCATTTATTTTTTGGACCAGAAGACTGGGGGTTGAATGCTGATGATATTAAGGATTCCCATTTTTGCTGTACGATTCCCACCTACGGTGAAAATTCTAGTCTGAACTTAGCCCAAGCCGTTTTATTAGCCCTGTACACCATTCGCCATTCCTGGGGCGGAGTAAAAACAAAGCTCGATGGCGAGCAGACTGCGCGCCAAGATATAACTTCAGAAACAACGCCATCTGAAAATGGAAAAATTATTTTCCCTGAAGAAAGTTTAAAGCTTTGGCTTGAAACGATGAATATTGATATTTCTAGCAAGAAAACGAATGCCTTCACTGTGCTTCGACGAATGCTTCTTCAAAACACGCCAACTCCGAAAGAGTGGCGTATTCTAGAAACCGTCTTGCAACAAAGCATCCGGCGCATGAAAAAATAACTGCCTGACAGGGCAGTTAAATTAGCGGCTGTTTTCCAATTCTAAATTTTCTGATTTTAAATTTTGCTGGGCTTCGCCCGTGGCTTTTGCGTGATCATTTTGTTCGACACTCAAGTGATCAAGCTGAACATGCAACTCTTCTTCATGGGCGAAAAGTTGTTTTAAACGCTCACGAATTTGCTCTGATTCCGTACTTTTTGTTTTTGCATGCCCCAACTGGACTGCTAGCTCTTCGATTTCTTTGTGGACTGAATCCAATTCAACATCCAAAAGTCGCTTATGTAGATTAAAAGACAAAGGCAAAATGCTTTTTAGACTTTGATTGCGACGACTACCATCACCATCCATAATGATTAACTATCTCCCGGCCGAAGCCTTATTTTTGGGGATCACAAAGTGAAGAATAATGTAAAACAAAACTCCACCAAATCCCGCGGATATCACAGTCAGGGCTAAAAAACCCAATCGGACAATTCCGACCTCCACTGCATATCTTGTAGATATTCTAGCACAGACACCTAGGAGCTTGGAATCCAATGCGTGGTCCAGTTGATCGACCCTTGGCAGCGTAATCGCCAAAGCCAAATAAAGAAGAAGCCCACAACCAAACCACAATAACGCGATGACCCAAATAATGCGCATGGTAACCAAATCAATACCAAAGGCCTGGCTAAGTCCCGCACAAACTCCAAAAAGTGAGCCTTCATTGGAGCGAACAAAACGATAATTCTGAGGATTATTTTGAAAACCAATCGAAGCCATATTCCCTCTTATTTCATCCACGATTTCCAGTATTCAACGACTTCGACTTTGTCCAAGACAGTCTCTGACTTCAGGGGTTGCCAAGTATCAACCATCACTGCCACTTCGTCAGTGTGAGTTTTTGTCGTCACATTTTTAATGGCCTTCGGATGCGGCCCGTGGGGAAATCCCGCCGGATGCAATGTCATCATCCCCGCGTGCAAATTGTCGCGACTAAAGAAATTGCCATCGTGATAAAAAAGGACCTCATCGTAATCAATGTTTTGATGATAAAAAGGAACTTTTAAGGCATCGGCATCGGACTCTAAAGGTCTTGGTAAAAATGTACAGACCACAAAACCATTGGCCACAAATGTTGTGTGGGCCGAAGGTGGCAAATGCACACGGGCACTGATCATCGGCATCAAATCCCGAATATGCAAAGTGAAGGGAAAGAAATCGCCCTTCCAACCAACCGTATCGTAAAGACAACTTGAATAATCAAAGCGAGTTTTTGTTTCGAATTTTTTGACTTCAACTTGTAAAGACTGAAAACCCGTTTGTTTTTTACGTTCATGCATCAGATCTAAATTGGGTTTACCAAAAGAAGCTGGGTCATAAAAAGCATTTCGTCCGACCATGCCCCGATCTGGCTCACGGTAAAAACTAGTTTTGGATTCAATCACCAAAAACTGACTTTCTTCAGCGGCCAAAAAAGCATGGGTCACGCATTTTGGAATATTAATATAGGACCCTGGCTCGTAATTTAATAATCCGTATTCAGTAAAAATTTCCCCACGGCCTTTATGGGTAAAATACAAAGTGTCACCATCAGCATTACGTAAAGACTGAATGGATGGCGCCATTCCATTTGCTGTCTGGATGCCCTTCAAAAATTGATCTGACTTTAAATCTGTTTTTGAAAGCCAAAAATTTGAAATCGACACATCTGAATTAAAAAGTATTCTTTGCCAGTGGCCATGATTTTTAGCCATCTCGACAAGATCATACAAATGGGGACGCAAAGATCCTTCGATATTTGTCCAGCGAGTGCTGGGCTCTGGCTTTATCAAATGGGAAACAGGGCCAAAGAAGCCTTTACGGCCCTGCTCTTCTTCGAAATGGCCCTCTGGAATTCCTTTATGACCTTGGGTCGTGAAACGACCTTGAGAATACTGATGCATTACAGATACCCTCTCTCTTTTTGATCGCGTTCGATGGCATCAAACAAGGCTTGGAAATTTCCATCGCCAAAACCATCATGACCTTTTCTTTGGATAATTTCATAAAAAATAGGACCAATCATATTTTTGGTAAAAATCTGTAACAAATATCCATGGTCATCGCCATCCACAAGAACAGCATGATTTTGCAACTGATTCACGTCTTCGATCACATTGGGAACTCGATCGCGAAGCATGGCGTAGTATGATCCCGGTGGCGGAGTAAGAAAATCAATCTGACTTTGTTTCATGGTTTCCAAAGTATGGATAATATTATCTGACAACAAAGCCACATGTTGAATACCGGAGCCTTTGTATTCATCCAAGTACTCTTGGATTTGTGATTTGGATTCTGTGGGTTCATTGATGGGAACTGAAAATTTTCCGCATGGCGAACGCATGGCCTTTGAAAGCAATCCTGTTTTCTGCCCACGAATATCAAAAAAGCGAGCTTCGCGAAAATTAAAAATTTGTTCGTAAAAATCACTCCATTTTTTCATCTCGCCCTTGGGAACATTATTGGTAAAATGATCCACCGTTTTCAAACCAAACCCAACCGGAGCTTCATCAGCCGGACGTACCGCAAAAATTTCTGTGTACAATTTTTGGGAAGACTTTTCGTCGACAAAGTAAATCAATGAATCGCCAATTCCATAAATAGCTAAGAAAGGTGTGGCCCCCTTGCTGGTTTCATTCCCTTCGTAAGGCTTAGCTCCACGGCGGACAGCTTCTTCGAAAGCTTTTTGTGCATTTTCAACACGAAAACCCGTCGAACAAATGGATGGTCCATGTTTTTGTACAAATTGAGAAGCAAAAGTCATTGGCTCGCAATTCAAAATAAAATTAATTCCACCTTGGCGAAAAAGTTTAATGTTTTTTGCCGCATGCAAAGCCACTTGTTTAAACCCCATGCGCTGAAAAAGTTTTTCAAAAAAAGAAGCATCTGTACCGGCGTATTCAATAAAATCAACGCCGTCCAAACCAATCGGGTTTTGTGCTGTCATTGCCATTTGAACTCCTAAGTGAGTAAAAAATCTACTTGCCTAAAAAGGGGAAAATACTCCCAATCCGCCAGCACAGGCAAGGTCTAAAGCGGCTTTGAATTTGTCAAAGTCCTAGGCATTGTGGGCCATTAATGTCATTTCCATCCCCACCTCATGCCCCTTAGTTATGCATGCTGAAAAACCTCGTATTTTAAGCTGTGAAAAATAGCCCATGGGCTGAAGTCGAACTATTGAGTTCTAATATCAAATATACGGCCCTTCCACGATTCCAGGGGTATCATTTTACAATTTCAGGGGTATCGGTCACCTCTGATGAGCCCCGCAAGTGGTTCTGATGGCCCATGCTTTGCTTTAGAAATTCCCATGCGCAAGGAATTACTTACAAAATTCATTCTGATGATAACTTTGCTTATGGCCTTTACCATGGGCCTAACGACACCCAGCGAAGCTGGTCTTAAGAAATTTTATCTGCAGCAAAAAGACAAAGTTCAAAAGGCTGCACAGATTGTTATTGTGCCCGTCAAAATCAATGGCACTGTATTTTGGCAACGGGAAATCACAATTGATGTTCCATCAATTCCAGATCTTTTTAAATTCGTCACTGTTCCCTTTCCAATTTTGGACATGAGCACCAACAAGTCGGTGTCTTTTAATTTCAAAAAAATTTACAGAACACAAGAAGAAGCGCAAAACATCGTCGACACATTGGAGATTTTAAAAAAGATTCCTTGGACGTCGAAATTGTTAAACTCGACACTAAAAGTTGGGGAATCTTTTAGTCTAACAACCGACCTTGCAGTTTCAGCAGGGCTAAAATCCCCTCAACTTTTTGGATTTGCCCCGGTTGGAGCCAATGGCGGACAAATGCTGAAAGGGAAGTTTAATGTTCTTGTGCGTAAAATTTCAGAATCACAAATTGAACTTTTTCTTGTTCGACAACATCAACAAGGACAAAGCTTTTCATCCAGCGTTGGAAGCCAAATTGATATGAAATCTTTTGCAAATCTTAACATTGCAGGATTCAAATTGAGCGAGCTAAACCCACAGTTTTTCAATTACAACAGAAACTTTGGCAGCAACAATAGCGAAGCCTCTGGCTTTAAAGTCGACTTGGCCACAAAAGTAGGAAGAGACTTTTACAACAGCATTATGCGCACGACCCTTGTTGGTGAAGATCTTGCGCAGATCATTCACATGACGAAAAGAAATTTCACAGAACTAGAATCTGAACAAAAAAATCGCCAACCCCCCGCCCTTGAACAACAAGACCTCGGCGTCACGTCAGGAAGCGAGTTCAGCGCCTCTCGGAATCTGGGCTATTTGAATCGACAGACGAAAACAGTTTCGACTCAAAATACCCATCTTAAATTTAGAAATAGCCATGGAGAAATGAAAAACTATTTGGTCGACGAGACAGTTTTTTATACGCAAAAGAAAAAAGTATTTGGATTTTGGTCCACACATTTACAAAATCTAAGTACAAAAGCTCTGTATGAAGCATCTGACCTTGGAAAAGAAAGTTCCTTGATAGGTTTTGAGTTTACAAATTATTTTTCAAGCACCAGCGAAAGCAAAAAAGAATACAAAATATGGTTAGACTCTATTCGTAACTTTGTTCCCGAACTAGCGTATACAACAATTCAAGAGCAAAACTGGTTTGATGAAAAAGCCAGATTTGCTCCAAGATTAAGTGTTGCTTCGGTCTTTCCCAAATCTTCCTATGACATTCTGTCGGCACGACTAGAAAATATGACCCAAAGGCAAAAAGAAAATTGGTTTGCTGATCAAATCATTACGTATATGGAAAATAAAAAATGGCCCGAGGCCAACTTGCTTCGCAAATGCTGGAATGGCTTCTGCAAAATTTTAACATCAGAGTCATCGCAAGCTGAAAGACTAATACCCTACCAAGAGGTCGAATCCCTGGCTAAAAAACTTGCCAACTGGTCTGATGGACAACAACCTCTAGAACAACAAAAGAAGTCGTTTGTGGAGCTCTCGCAAGATAAACTTTTTGCTTCAATTTCTGCCGGTTTTCTTTCCGCTGTTGTCGGCGATGAAAAAGGTGAGCTACTTGAAACTAAAATCAATTTTAAATACCAAAATGAAGAGCAAAAATATGTCTCCAAAAGATGGGAATCTGAAAGCGTAAAAAACCCATCCCTTTTTGAAAATCATCATGAAGCAACAGGCGCGTTTGAACTTTTTGCGGCATCAAAATCAAAGTACACACGCCCACTGCCTTCTGCTCTGACTTGTGTGAAAGTCTTTGATAGCTCACTTTAATTTTGCTGCTTATAAAATGACTGCACATCTGGATCTGTTATAAAAGACCGCGTGTTCCATCTTAAAATATGAAGACCCTGGGAAGACCTTAAACGACTTAAGGCCACATAGGCCTGACCAGGTTCCCACAAGGCGCCAAGGTCACACCACAATTCATCCAAGGTGGCCCCTTGGCTTTTATGGATTGTCGTTGAATATCCTAAGGTCAATGGGAATTGAATCACAGAAGCTAAAACCTGCCCTTCGGCATCCAGCATGGTGAATTGGGTTTTATCAACTTGGACCTCACGCCCACGATTTTTTTGCACTAAAATTTTATCCGCGTGAATTTCTGTCACTCGGCCACGGGTCCCATTCACCCATCTTTTTTGTGGATCGTTTTGCAAAAACAAAACCTCGCAACCCACTTTTAATTTAAGACTCAAAGGAACGGGGGCCGATTTCATCAGCGCTTCTTGATGTTTTTCAGAACCAAAATAAATCGAAGGAATTTCTATTTCTTCGGCATCAATTTCGGCCAACTTTTTTAAATTATAATTTTCGGACTGATCACGACGAGGAAATAATCGCGTGCCCGAGGAGTCTTCGTTGTGATCTTGCAAATGGGAGTTTAAAAAATCCTTCACTTCATTGTTGATGATTCCATCCCGAATTGAATGCAGGTGGCGAATAAAATTAGTTTCGTCAGTTCTGTGATTGTATTTCAACGGAGCCCATAAAAAATCAGATTTGGTCCATGCATTGGATTTAAAGGCCCAATCCCGAGGCCCCTTAGCATCAAATCTTTGCACCGGGGGCAGCTGGGCAAAATCCCCAACGACAATGACACGCAACCCGCCCCAAGGTAATTCAGATTGCCTGGCAAAACGAGTCAGCGTTTCCGCCACATCCATGGCTATTCCTGGGATCATTGAAACTTCGTCGACAATAAACCCTTCAATATTACGCAGCCTGGAAAGTAAGCGACTGTTTTGGCGACCACGCTCTAATGTTGCATTGGCGCCACCTTCCATAATTCCTAGGCCGAAAAAGCTGTGAAATGTGCGCCCACCAAGAAGCACAGCGGCAGAGCCCGTGGATGCTAAAAGCGGAAAAGTTTTCGAAGAAATTTCTTTCAAAAACTCGCGAATGACGAAGCTTTTCCCGGTTCCAGCGCCACCCGTCAAAAATATATTTTCACCGGACTGCAATAACTCAAAGGCTTTGGTTTGGTCTTCAGAAAATGTTGTCACTGGCTGATTCCCTGGGGTACGATGATTCACTATGTTTAAATCCACTTTTAAAAATCCTAGCTATGATCAAGTTGTTGATATTGAACCGACAGAACTTTCACAAGTTTTGTCACAACAGCAATTCAAAAACCAACTTCAAGTCGTCGATGTGCGCGGAGCTGACGAATACACCGGAGAACTGGGACACATTTCCGAAGCTGAATTGATTGTCTTAGACACAATCCCTGATCACCTGGAAAAATTCAACAAAGATAAAACAATAGTCTTAGTTTGTCGCAGCGGGGGAAGATCTGCCCGGGCCTCTGCCTTTTTAATCGAGCAGGGATTCAAAAATATCTACAACATGCGCGGCGGAATGTTGCTTTGGAATCAGCAACAATTGCCAGTTAAAAATTAAATAGTCATCTTCAGAGAGTAGGAACCATGACAGGACAAGTTTTTGTCAATCGCACATTGAATCTTAAAAAAATTAAATACATTGGTTTGGACATGGACCACACCCTTGTGCGCTACCATACAGAAAACTTTGAAAGACTTTCCCATACCAAAATTATTGAAAAGCTGATCTTACGAAAAAAATATCCAGATGAATTGAAAAATTTAAAATTCGTCTACAATGCTGCTATTCGCGGGTTAGTTATTGATCGTGAAAAAGGGAATTTACTGAAGCTCAATCGTCATGCTGCGATTCGAGCCTCTTACCATGGTTTAAAATCCCTTGATTTTAAAACCCATCAAAATTTATACAAAAGCACCTATATCGATTTAAGTTCAAAAAACTTTTTAGCCATCGACACCGCATTCTCAATTTCACTGGCGGTGCTTTATGCACAGATCGTGGATCTGAAAGATGCCAACCCAACCAATTTAACTTACCCGGACTACGCCACAATTGCTGACGATATTCTAGATTCTTTGGATGAGGCCCACCGTGATGGCAGCCTCAAAGACGAAGTCAAAAAAAATCTAAGCCACTACATTATCAAAGATGAAGAGGTCGTCCGTGGTTTAGAAAAATTCAAACGTCACGGTAAAAAAATCTTTGTCGTTACGAATTCAGATTTTCACTACACAAAACTATTACTGGATTACGCCGTTCTGCCTTTTTTGAAAGACCACAAGTCTTGGCAGGATCTTTTTGAAATCGTTGTTACCTTTGCTCAGAAGCCAAAATTCTTCTATGAAAATAATCGCTATCTTAAAGTCGATCCACAGACTGGAATGATGTCGAACATTGAAGAAAAACTAAGTCCTGGCCTATACCAAGGCGGAAGCGCGAAACAGTTTACTAAAGATCTGGATCTTGATGGTGATGATATTCTTTACATCGGCGATCACATTTATGGTGATATCTTGCGTTTGAAAAAAGATTGTAACTGGAGAACTGCGATGGTTTTGGAAGAGCTGCACGAAGAGCTCGAGAACAATAAAAAAGCCATGCCTCTAGTTGTCGAGATTGAAAACTTGATGCGCAAAAAAGAACCCATGGAAGACGAGCTCACAGATTTAATGACTGCACGAATAGAGAAATTAAAAGTCGATGACAGTCACATTGATTCACTTCAAAAAACAATCACAGAAATTGATGCTCAAATCAGCCAGCTGATTAAAAAGCAGCAATCACTTTACAATCCTTCTTGGGGGCAGTTGATGCGCGCAGGAAATGAAGAAAGTTATCTGGCTTACCAAGTGGATCGCTACGCTTGTATTTACATGTCCACATTGTCTAAGCTGCTCGAACTTTCACCGCGGACCTATTTTCGCTCCCCACGAAAACCATTGTCCCACGAGATCGTTTAGCTATAGTCAAAATTTCATTTTTTTGATGATGACTATGGGCTAGTTTTATTTATTCCTCCGCTAAAATGTAGAGCTATGGAAACTAGACCTGTTTTCTAAAGCACATATGATAACTTTTATAAAACAAGGTGGTCCTATGCGTTTACATATTCTGTCCATAATCTTATTTTTTATTGCTGCATGTTCTAGTCAGCCAAAAACTGAAAGTGACCAAACAAGCAGGACTCCAGGCCCTCAGCCCGCTTCTGTTTCAAGCGCAACCACCTCCATCATTGCCCCAACGCCATCGAATTACGAAATGAAAGTTTCAGGACGAAGCTTTATGATGGATGGCTATCAAATTCCTCTTCATAATTCTGAAAATATTCCTGCCGAAGAACCTGATGCTATCAAAAGTTTAAATGACATTATGATCGCCTTCTTCAAAAAGCAGTACGCAAGCGGAGGACCAACAAAAGATCCAGCGACAGGTTTAGTTTTTCAAGGCACGCGCCGCGGAGTCCATCCACGATCCCATGGATGCTTTAAGGGAAAGCTCGAGGTGAACCCACAACTCCAAAAGAATGTTGGGATTTTTCAAAAAGGTGCAAGCTACGATGTCACTCTTCGTTTTTCAAATGGCAGCCCGCAAATTAGCGGTGATGATCGCTCCATTGATACCCGTGGATTTGCAATGAAAGTTCACAACGTACCTGGGCGGCACTTGCTCGGAGACCATGCAATGATTTCAAACGAAACAATGAGCCAGGATTTTACATTGAACAGCTCTGTCCCTTTCTTTTCAGACAATGCAGTTCGCTATCGTGATTTTATGAAAATTTTAAGTCTTGAGGCCCCCACCCTTGAAGATGCTGGTAAAAGATTCATCATTCAGTTACTCAAGCAAGGCCACCCCTTAATTGCTGCCCGGGTCACCAATGCTTTTTCGAATATTAGAAATGTAAAGGTCACAAACCCCCTTGGCATTTCATATTACAGCATAACTCCATTTCAACACGGATCAGGACCTGATGCTGATGTTGTTAAGTACAAAGTGACTCCGTGCCGTGGCGAGTGGCAAGAGTCCATCTTAGCAAATGATAAGTTCTTTTTACGCACAAATTTAATTAAACATCTTAAGAACAAATCAGCTTGTTTTAAATTCATGATTCAAGAAAGAACAAACGAAAGCTTAGCAGTCGAAGATCCAAGCAAAACTTGGTCTGAAAAGAAATCTCCGTTTAAACAGATCGCGACCGTTCAAATTCCAGTACAAAACCCCATGGACGAAATGGATTGTGAAAAAATGATCATCAGTCCATGGAACACAATTCCAGAGCATAAACCATTGGGCGGCATTAATCGAATTCGACTTCCAACATATTTAATGAGCGTCACTAAACGCAGACAAACAAATCATTACTAATAATTAATTCTGTTTATAAACATCTTTGGTGAGCAAACCCAAATATTCAAGCTCACCAATTTGATCTAACTGGCCTGTGTATTTGCCATCTTTTTTACTTTTACGATAACTTAAGCGCGCTTGGTTTTGAATCAGACAACCCAGGGCCCCTGTGCCTTCGCGATCGGCTTCGGCCACTGCACAAGCAGGGAACTGATCAGGTTCTTGCTCACGACTTAATGGAAAATTCGCCCAGGTTAAAGTCACAAATGCTGTTTTGAATTCTTTTTTAAAATGATCCATGGGGTTTTCTGGCAGAATATGGGTCACATAAATCGAAGGGGCCACCACAAGAATTCTGTAGCCTGCGGGTTTTTGATCTAGCCCTTGTCGCAAGCGAGCCAATTCATTTTTAAGATCCATCTCCTCAACAAGTCCTGCTTTACGCTCTGACTCGGAATTCGCTGTCACATTTCTTTTAAAAATTTCTTTGATCTCGTTTTTTGCGGGTAGCATGGTCTCTAGCACCATGGATTTGTATTCTAAGGGGCTCCCCTTGATGGATTGCAAAAAACCATCTAGCATGGCCACATGGGAAGGCACATTGGGATCAATCCCAATAAACAATATTTCTTGATTTTGAATTTCAAGATGCAATCTTTGGGACACAGCCTGACCCATTTCCTGAGGACTTGTAAAAAAGCTGAGTTTAATTTTAGGAACAGGGCGGGGCTTCAACCCGTAATAAACTGAAACCGTTAACCCAACGACAACAAGAAACAATACAGAGATCCAATACAACTTTTTCATAGCTGCAATCTGACAAGTTTAGCTAAAAAAGTCGAGCAACAACTCTGCAGGGCCTTGTTTTTTGATAAATAACTGTTATGTTACGCCCATAAAGGACTTGATCCCATGAGACAGGTACCCATGAAATATTTAATTATCGGCTCTGGCCGCGTGGCTCGACATTTCGAGCATTACCTTGGTTTATTAAAAATCCCCGTTAAAACATGGTCCCGCCGACACTCGAATCAAGATATTCTTCTAAATTCATTGCAAGATGCCACCCATATTCTTTTAGCCGTCAGCGACAAAGCCCTGGCCGAAGTGGAGTCCATGGTTTTAAGTCAGCTTGCAATCGCCAGCCAACAGAACTCAAAAGTTTTAGTTCACTTTTCCGGGGCTACTAAACTTTCTAAGTCCATTGCTATTCACCCCTTGATGAGTTTTGGAAACGATTTTTTCAGCTTAGAAGATTATCAAAAAATCCATTTTACTGTTTTTGATCAAAAGCAAAGTTTTGAAACTTTACTTCCTGGGCTGCAAAATCCCCATTCGCAAGTGCCTGAAAGCAAGCAAGAATATTACCATGCCCTGTGTGTCCTGGGCGGCAACTTCCCAATCCTTCTTTGGCAAAAAATGAATTTAGAATTTCAAAAAATTGGACTGCCACAATCTGCATCACAGATTTATCTGGAAAAGATTTTAGAAAATTTTATTCGCCATCCAGAGTCCGCCTTAACTGGCCCGCTGGTTCGAAATGACAAAATCACCATCGAAAAAAATTTAAACTCACTCAAAGACGATCCCATGCACGGTGTTTACAAGGCCTTCTGCATTGCCTACGAAGGCATGCAAAAGGCGACTGGTCATACGCAAGCTGAGACAAGTATTGGAAATGGGTCAATGAAATCGACAAAGGACAATTCTTCTAACGCCAAAAGGCCGGGGTAATCCATGCTAACAGCCATTGACTTGATCAACCGAAAAAAAGCTAAAAATAAAATCACCATGATCACCTGCTATGATTTTACATTTGCTCAAATTATCAATGCGAGCAATGTGGATATCATCTTGGTTGGGGACTCTGCAGCCCATGTTATGCATGGGCATTCAAGCACACTAAAAATAAACACCGAAGTCATGGCCTTGCATATTTCCTCTGTGCAAAGGGGAGCTCCGAAAAAAATGATCGTCGGCGATATGCCATTTCTATCCTACAGAAAATCACTGACAACAAATATGACCAACATGGAAAAACTAATGAAGGCCGGGGCCCATGCCCTGAAGCTCGAAGGTGCTGATGGAAATCTTCAGCTCATTCAGCATGCCCAACAATCTGGAATACCCATCATGGGCCATTTGGGTTTGACACCACAATCTGTGCACACCCTAGGTGGATATAAAGTTCAAGGGCGTGAATCCCAAGCTCAAAAGTTACTTAAAGAACAATGTTTACAACTGCAAGATGCTGGATGTTTTAGTCTGGTGTTGGAATGTGTCCCCCATACCATTGCAAAAGAAATCAGCCAAGAACTTGAAATCCCTGTGATTGGTATTGGTGCAGGCCCCGATGTCGACGGCCAAGTTTTAGTTCTGCAAGATATGTTGGGAATGAACCCAGGCTTCCAACCCCAGTTTCTAAGAAAATACCTGAATGGCCATGACTTGATCTTGAAGGCCATCAATCAGTACCAACATGATGTGGTTCAAGAAAAATTTCCAAACATCAGCGAGTCCTACACATGAAACAGCCATTGATCCTACACACACCTGCCGAACTGAGGCAGTGGAGACAAAATTTAAAAACAAATTCACAAAATTTTTCTGTGGGTTTTGTTCCCACCATGGGGGCCCTACATCAGGGACATGCCGAACTTTTAAAACTGGCTCGACAACAAAATGATTTTATTGTCTTAAGCATTTTTGTGAACCCGACCCAGTTCAACAACCCTGATGATTTTAAAAATTATCCCATCACTTGGGAGCAGGATTTAAAATTGGCCCAACAGAATGGCGTGGACGCCATCTTTGTTCCCAACAAAAATGATCTGTACCCAGACGATTACGCTTACAAAGTGACTGAAAACAACTTCAGTCATCAACTTTGCGGGGCCCATCGCCCAGGACACTTTGATGGAGTATTATCCATTGTATTGAAACTTTTTATGCTGACCCAAGCGAACAAAGCCTACTTTGGTGAAAAAGATTATCAGCAGCTTCAACTGATCAAAGGCATGGTGGATAGTTTTTTCCTACCGATAGAAATTATTCCCGTCCCGACTGTGCGCGAATCCAGCGGCTTAGCACTAAGTTCTCGCAATCTGCGCTTAAATCCACAGCAAAAAGAAAAAGCTGTCCTTATTTCAAAGCTCTTAAAAGAAAAAATTTCCACTTTTGAATTTAAAGAACAACTCGAATCCCAAGGATTTAAAGTGGACTATGTCGAAGACCATTCGGGTCGTCGCTTTGTGGCTGCAGAAATCGGTAATGTAAGGTTAATAGACAATGCAAAAATCTAAAAAAGTATTATTTATTATGAGCGGTTCCATCGCCTGCTACAAAGCTGCGCAAGTCATTTCACGCCTTGTCCAAAATGATATTCAAGTCCAAGTTGTGGCTTCGCCTTCGGCCTTGCAATTCATTGGCAAAGCCACCCTGGAAGGGCTTTCTGGCCGCCCCGTTGTCAGTGATTTGTTCCAAGACGGACATGCCATGGACCATATTCATTTAATTCGTGAAGCTGATTTAATTTTGTTAGCCCCAGCAACTGCAAATACGATCAATAAAATGGCCCAGGGGCTTGGGGATGATTTGATTAGCACTTTGTTCCTTGCCCATGATTTCAAAAAACCATTTTTAATTGCTCCAGCGATGAACACATCCATGTACAATCACCCTATCACACAAAATTCGCTGCAAAAATTAAAAGCCATGGGGTTAAAAATTTTAGACTCGGCCTCTGGCATTTTAGCCTGTGGGGAAGTCGGCTATGGAAAATTATTAGAGCCTGATTTGATCCTGAAAGAGACTTTGGATTATGTACATCAAAGCCTTGGCCAAAGCTTTTCCAAAAATGAATTAGGAAAAATTAAAACTGCAGCAAGTAGCGCTGGACCAACCCAGAATCCTGCACAATTACTAAAAGTTTTAATTACAGCGGGTGGCACGCAGGAAAAAATCGACGCCGTTCGACGCATCACCAATACCAGTACAGGCCAAACAGGTTTAGAAATTGCCCAAACACTTCATTCCTTAGGTGCTGAGGTCCAACTGCTGATGGCAGAAAGCAGCCCTTTTCTTGAAAAAGCTAAAGATATTTTCCCGGATTTAAAAACTTTTTCAGATCACGAATCTTTGCATGCGCTGATGCAAAGTGAACTGGCCAAGGATTATCAATCTTTGATCCATGCAGCGGCTGTCAGTGATTACACAGTGAGCGAAATTCGCGAATCTGATGGCCGTCTGCTTTCAGCTGATGATTCTTCAAAACGAAATGCGCAAAAAATAAGTTCTGCCCCCAAGGAAATAACTCTTAAGCTTCACAAAACAAAAAAATTGATCGCTGAGGCAAAAAAATATTCTAAGAATAAAAATATATTTTTAGTCGGCTTTAAATTGACGTCAGGACTTGAAAAAGTTCAGTGGTCAGAAAAAGTAGAAAACTTGATGCACACATCAGGCTGCGACCTAGTCATTCACAATGATATTTTAGATTGGGGCTCTGAACAAAGAATCTACAATATTTTTTTAAAAAAACATGGGCAACAAAAATCTGTCGGACATGATCAAAATGAAAAAATGTCCCATCAACTTATGCAAAATATAAATAAAGACGAAATGAAAAATATTTTAAGCCAATTGATTTTCGAAAACTTTAATCCCAAAAGGAATTCGCTATGATTTTGTGTCTAGATGTTGGCAATAGCCAAATTTACGGTGGACTTTTTGAAAAAGATAAAATGCTGCTGACCTTTCGCAGAAATTCCAAACAAGGATCTTCATCAGACGAAGTTGGTATTTTTCTTCGCACAGTATTGAAAGAAAATAGTTTCGATCCGACACTAGTTAAAAAAATTGTCATTTGCTCTGTCGTGCCAGACGTTGTTTATTCTTTGAAAGGCGCCTGTCAAAAATATTTTGGTATTGATCCCTTTGTTTTACAGGCTGGCGTAAAAACAGGTTTGCACATTAAATACCGAAACCCCCTTGAAGTTGGCGCAGACCGCATTGCCAATGCCGTTGCAGCAACCCATATTTACCCCGATAAAAATCTGATTGTTGTTGATATGGGGACGGCCACCACGTTTTGTGCGATCACAGCAAAAAAAGAATATTTAGGTGGAGTCATTATCGCTGGACTTAAAATATCCATGGAGTCTTTAGAAAGTAAAACGGCAAAACTTCCTGCTGTTGAAATCATTCAAAAAAATGAAGCCCTAGGTAAATCCACAGTCGAAAGTATTCAATCTGGATTGTACTATAGTCACGCCGGAGCTCTTCGTGAAATCGTTGGTCGCCTACAAAAAGAATGCTTCCACGATGAAAAAGCCATGGTGATTGGCACAGGTGGATTTTCGTATTTGTTTGAAAAGGAAAAAATATTGGATGTGATTATTCCTGATCTTGTGCTGAAGGGATTGTTGCTTTCCCTGCAAATGAATTGATTTCTGAATTGATATTAATATTGGAGCGCTTATGCAAATCGAAGTTTTAAAATCAAAAATTCACCGGGCCACGGTCACCGAGGCTGACCTTAGTTATGAAGGCTCTGTCTCTATTGATCCCAAATTAATCAAAGCCGCAGGACTTTTACTTAACGAAAAAGTGGATATTTTAAATTGTAACAATGGCGAAAGATTTTCGACCTACGTTATACAAGGTCGCCCGGGTCAAATTTGTCTGAACGGTGCTGCCGCCAGGTTGGTGCAGCCTGGGGACATCGTCATAATCGTTTCCTACGCCCAAATCGAGCTTAATAAGGCCAAACTTCACGAGCCCCAGGTCGTATTTGTTGATGCTCAAAACAAAATTAAAACTATCCGGGCCGAAAGCCATAGAAATAATAAGAAAAAGTAACTTTTTTCTACCTAACAAAGTCAATTTCTGCAATAAAAGCCCTGCGAGGGGGGCTTTATGAAGTTTTCAATCTATTTTTCGATTTTAATGTTCTCATTAATTTCTTGGTCTGCCCCGGTTAAAATTTACAGATTATCGCCACTGAACATCGACCCCGCACAAATCACAACAAGCGGAGTTTCAGCTGGCGCCTTCATGGCCACCCAAATGGCCATCGCACATTCAAAGATTTTTTCAGGTGTAGCCTCAATTGCTGGTGGAATTTATTGGTGTTCAGAAGGAAGCACCAGCACTGCCCTTGGCCAGTGCATGAAGACTCCGCAAGATATCAACGTCAATCGCTATCTTCAAAAAGCAGCCCAAGAAGAAAAATTAGGAAATATCGATTCACTTCAAAATGTGCGTCGTCAAAAATTATTTTTATATGCAAGTCCCAAAGATTCTGTCATCAACCCCATCGCAACAGTTAAGCTTCAGCAATTCTATTCCAAGTTAATGCCTGCTTCGCAGATGATTCTTCGATCACAAGTAGATTCTGACCACGGATTCCCAACATTGAATTATGGAGTGAACTGCTTAAAAGGTGATATCCCTTGGCTTCTGAAATGCAATTATGATCTTGCAGGCGATATTTTGAATTACATGTACGGCCCACTGAAAGCCCGCGGAACAGCTAATAATGATTCCCTTTTTGCCTTTGACCAACAAGAATTCAATTCTAGTTCTGCCCTAATTGCCAACCAAGGACGAATCTATGTCCCCCAATCTTGCCGTGCTGCAAATTCTAAATGCCGCCTTCATGTTGCATTTCATGGCTGCAAAATGAGTCCTGAATTTTCAGGTTACACATTCGCGCAGTTCAGTGGATACAATGAATGGGCCGAAACAAATAACATCATTGTGCTTTATCCCTACGCCAAAAAAAGTCTCTTCAATCCAAATGCTTGTTGGGACTGGTATGGCTACACCAGTTCAGACTTTGCAAATCAAAATGGTTCGCAAATCCAAAGCATTAAGTCGATGATTATGCGCTTAGCTGTAAAAAGCCGCTTTCGATAATCTTAAAGCTGGCTTTTAATAATTCACAAAAAAACGCGACAAAAAAATAAATAAATGACAAAATCTGTTCATCGGAGACCCCATGAACAAGTTAAAATTTTTATTACTCGCTTTAATCTTTACTGCTGGATGTAGTTCGTCTTCAAAAAATGAAGTTAAAAATGAACCACCACCAATCAACCAGCCGACTTCAGAAGAAAAAACTTCGAAAGAATCGAACACAGCAACCGAATCGAATTCTGAAAAGAAAGAGCACGAGCTCGGCAAGGATTTCTTCGAAGACTTTATCTACGCCATTAATAAAGAACCCAAAAAAAAGAAAGACTCTAAAAAACCCGAAACGAAGACTGACGAAGAATCCGAGCCCACAAAGCCAAAATCAGAGAATCCTTAGTTCTTTTTTAATAGACAATTTTGCTGAATAAAATTGAGAAACTGTGGGCGATACTCTTTGTGTCGGTAAAATGTATCAATATGTTGTCCATTTTCAACAGCCCAGAATGTTTTCTTTTCAGGCAATGAATCATAGAGTTCTTTCCCCATTTCAAAGGGTATGGTTTCATCCTTTGTGCCATGAATTACCAAATAGGCCGCACTGGCAGGAACTGCTTGAATATTTTTTCCAGCAGAGTTGGCATCACCAACTACCAAATAAGGAAGCCATTGAAACGGCCAAGTGAACCAGCTTCTTTTCAATGTCGCCGACGCAATCTTGCGGTAAGAAAGAAACGAACCTTCAATGGCCACAGCACATGGACTAAAGTCCTGCATTTCGCTGACCGCTCGCAAGGCTATATTGCCACCTAAGCTTTGACCAAAAATCAAAATTGAATCAGAAGGCCTATTTTTTTGAACCCAGCGAATGGCTTCTTTTGTCACTTCGACTGTTGCGCGTGCACTCGGAGAACCCTCATTGGGGCCGTAACCTGGATATCCAACAATTAAAAAATTAAATCCTTCAAAGACCGACCAGTAAAGACTTCTAAAATGGGCACTCATATTTTGGCCATTGCCATGGGTAAAAACGATGGTGATTGGCTTTCGATTTTTTTGGTCAGACTCAAAGTACCAGCTTAAATGATCCGAATGCTCTTTATAGGGAAGCACGACTTCTGTCGGTTGAAATTCTAATTTTTTTTCGTTCACATATCGAGTCGAGTTCGGAAAATAGAGTAAACTATTACAAGCACTGAGTCCAAAAATTCCAAACAAAATAATAAGCAGGTTGACTCCATTTTTCATGCTCAATAGCATAACAGGATATTAACTAAATACCGAAAGGAATAAAATGAAAAAATCGGGACTATTAATGATCGTGACTTGCCTTATGCTCTCTGTAAATGCTGCTGAAGCAAGAAACGTATGGCGCAGTTGCGGTATCGGAGCAATGATCTTTACTAAAACTGGATGGGCTGCGATCACTTCAAATATCATTTGGGATTTAGGAACTACTGCTACTTCATCAAATGTATCATCTGATGATCTTTGTGAAGGCGCTGCTGCCAATACAGCGGAATTTGTTAATGAATCTTACGCTAATCTTGAAGAAGAAACTGCAAAAGGTGAAGGCGAACATTTAACAGCAATGTTGAATATGTTAGGTTGCGATGCAAAAGCTCACCCTGCCATCATTTCAAATGTTAGATCTGACTTACAAACTCAAATTTCAGGAAGCAACTACTCAAAAAGCTCTCGTAGCGAAAATGCTGAAAGATACTTCAATACAGTTATCGATGAAGTCACTCAAAAGCATGCCTCTGAATGCAAATCGATCTAATTAAAAATTTTATATCGAAAAAAAGCCTAGATTTATTAATCTTAGGCTTTTTTTTTGCCTTCTAATATCCGGCCCTGCTCACGCAGATCAGTCACTTAATCCAACTGACCAAATTGAATTTAATCTTTCACAGGACAAGCATTGGCTTGAACTGTTACGATACGAAAGACATTTTTTTGGTCTTTCTTCCAAATCAAGTGCCGTCTCAAACAAAAAATTCTTTTTTTCAGATTCTGGTTCGACAGATCCATTTGCAGAACTTCAGGCCAACATTCAAGCCTTTCAGCAGCCCGCTTCACAATTTCAAAATCTTGATGCGCATCCGATCTGTCGATTTCCCGCACGTTACAAGTGGTTAAAATCAAAAATTCAATTTCGTACTCAAGATGAAATTCTTTCGCAGTGTCCACGCTACTTGCAATGGAATCAAAAAGGAAAAGTCACATCGGTATCCATTTATTTCGCGACAGGATATTTTGGAAATCCTGCCTCATTCTTTGGTCATCCACTTTTAAAATTTAATTCTGATGGAATAGAAAGTCCATTGAACGATACGTCTTTAAATTACGGGGCCAATACGCCTGAAAACGAAAACCCAGTGCTGTATGTGCTGAAAGGGCTCTTTGGTGGATACAAAGCCTCGTTTTCGCATCTTCGTTTTTTTCATCACAATCATAACTATATTGAAAACGACATGCGGGATCTGTGGGAATTTAAACTTAATTTAAAACCAGATGAAATTGAATACATCGTTGACCACACCTGGGAAATTCTTGGACAAGATCATCCTTACTTTTTTCTTCTTGATAATTGCGCCTACAGAATGGGTGAATTGCTTGAAGAAGTCTTTCACAAAGAACTTCTTTTTCGAAATAGACTTTATGTCATTCCAGTGGACTTATTTACAAATCTTGCCCTGGAAACACGTGAAGATGGTAGCCCCATTGTCAAAGAAATCAAAAGAACTCCGTCAAGATACAGTCGCCTTTCCGAGAAATACAATTCTTTAGGTCCAACTCAAAAGAAGATCGTCAAAGACCTGATTGAAAATACTGAGTTTTCGAATTTGGATTATCAAAAGCAAAACGCACAAGAAAAAGTTCAGATCATTGATACATTGATCTGAACTTTTTCTTGTGCG
>DGYJ01000025.1:6442-12086 GCA_002396665.1 Bdellovibrionaceae bacterium UBA5009 | reverse complement strand
AATAACCCGATCTATGTGGGTGAGCCTGGTGTTGGTAAAACAGCCATAGCTGAAGGTTTGGCTCTGAAAATCCAGCGTGGTGAAGTGCCTAAGCAATTACTTGGCGCTGAAGTATTTGCCCTCGATATGGGCTCACTGGTGGCTGGAACCAAGTTTAGGGGTGAATTTGAAGAGCGCCTCAAAGGCGTATTGAAGGCACTGAAAGCCAAACCAGGTGTCATTCTCTTTATTGATGAAATTCACAGCATTGTCAAAGCTGGCGCAGTAGAGGGTGGCTCCATGGATGCCTCTAATTTGCTTAAACCTATTTTAACCCGTGGTGAATTCCCCTGCATTGGATCAACAACCCATGCCGAGCACCGACAACATTTTGAAAAAGATCGGGCCCTGAACCGACGCTTTCAAAAAATTGATTTGTCAGAACCAAAAGCAGAAGAAGCCTTTTTAATTTTAAAAGGTCTGCAAAAAAAATACGAAGATTTTCATAAGGTCACTTACACCGACGAAGCCCTTCGTTCGGCGATAGAACTTTCGCAAAAACATATCCAAGGATCGCTGCTTCCTGATAAAGCCATTGATGTGATCGACGAAACTGCAAGTTCCGCAAGACTACAATCCCCAAAAAGTGAAGAGATCCTTCAACTTGATGTGCGTGATATCGAACGTACAATTTCGAAAATGACCAACTTGCCTTTAACAAGTGTTTCATCACAAGAACGAACACAACTTAAAGAACTCGACAAAAAACTAAAAGCCTTGATCTTTGGTCAAGACGAAGCCATCGATAAAGTTGTTGCAAGCCTTAAGCTTGCACGCGCGGGCCTTTCTGTGACTCAAAAACCAATTGGTAGTTTTTTATTCGTCGGCCCCACCGGAGTTGGAAAAACTGAGGTCACAAAACAGTTGGCGGAATTGCAGGGACTCCCCTTTCACCGTTTCGATATGTCTGAGTACATGGAAAAGCACGCCGTTGCCAGACTGATTGGCGCACCCCCAGGATATGTTGGCTACGAATCCGGTGGATTATTGACTGAAGCTGTCACAAAAACACCCTACTGTGTTTTGCTATTGGATGAAGTTGAAAAAGCCCATCCTGATATTATGAGTTCCCTTTTGCAAGTCATGGATGCTGGTCGGCTGACCGATGGCCAAGGACGTGTCGCTCATTTTAAAAATGTGATTTTAATTATGACTTCCAATGCCGGAGCCTTTGAAGTTTCTAAGGGGTCCATTGGACTTGTTGACGACGAAAGATCAAATCTTTCCATGGACATTATTAAAAAATCCTTTGCCCCAGAATTTTTGAATCGGCTGGACGCCATTGTTCAGTTCAAAGAATTGAGCGAAGAAATTTTAATTAAGGTTGTTGCTAAATTTGTTGATGATTTAAAAATGATTTTAGCCAATAAAAATGTCGAACTGAATGTCACCCAAGATGTTTTAAAATGGCTTTTGAAAAAAGGTTACAACAAAGCCTACGGTGCTCGCCCCCTTGGTCGAACTGTGGATGAACATCTTAAGAAGGCCTTGGTTGACGAATTATTATTTGGTCGACTTTCTGAAGGCGGACGAGTGCAAGTCGAAATGACTACCGAAGATGGAAAAAAAGACAGTCTTAAGTTCCATTTTAGCACCAGTCAAATGACACAGAATAAGTCTTCAGATCAAAAAGAAACAGTATAAGCCCCCTTCAGTTGACAATTCCAAAAGGATTGGCATCTTTAGATGTACAACTATGTTTTGATACATTTGAAGGAGGACATCTATGCAAATGTTTAAACGGATTGGTTTGTTTTTACTGACGAATATTTTGGTCATGGTCACCATCGGCATCGCCTGGACTGTGATTTCACAATTCTTAGGAATCCAAGGAATTCATTCCAGCGATTTAGGTTTACTTATCTATTGCGGCCTCTTCGGTATGATCGGCGCTTTCTTTTCATTGCTGATGTCAAAGTTCATGGCCAAAAATATGATGGGTGTGCGAATCATTGACCCGCAAACTTCTGATCCCACTCTTAGACAATTGGTCAACCGTGTTCACGATCTTGCCGGTCGCGCCCATTTGCCAAAAATGCCCGAAGTCGGAATCTACGAATCTGACGACGTGAATGCCTTTGCCACTGGGCCTAGCCGTTCGAATTCACTTGTTGCTGTCAGCAGCGGACTTTTACGCCGAATGGAAAGCAATGAAATCGACGGAGTCCTTGCCCATGAGGTCGCCCATATCGCCAACGGTGACATGATCACCATGACTTTGATCACTGGAGTTGTGAATACTTTTGCGATGTTCTTTTCTAGAATTTTAGCAAGGCTTATTGCTTCGAATGTCGACGAAAAATACAGCAATATAGTTTACTTTGCCTGCACCATCGCTGGCGACATTATGTTTACGGTTTTGGGATCCATCGTCGTCAATAGCTTTTCGCGCGCACGCGAATTCCGCGCCGACGCTGGGGCTGCAAAATTTTCTAGTCTTGACAATATGATTGCTGCCCTACAACGTTTACAACTGATCAGCCAAAGGCCCTTTGAAGGCGAAGAAAAAGACGCCTTTGCTACTTTGAAAATTTCATCTCGGCCCAAGGGTGGTCTTGCAGCATTGTTTATGACCCATCCAAAACTTGAAGATCGTATCGCGGCCCTTCGAAAGGGCTTCTAGAGCTAAATATAAACAGCCCACGCCCTATGACCTGCCGCAAAAAAGACCCTCCTTGTAGAGGGTCTTTTTTTTGTCTAGGCTTAAATAATGAAAACGCAAATCCTTATCACTATTACTTTTTTGGTCGCCTTTGGTTGTTCACACATTTCGTCCAACGAGGCCCGAAGACAAATCGCCAGTGTTTCCTTACCCACATTTCAAAAAGTCCAAGTCTGGTCAAAGCTCAGCTTAAGTGAACTTCAAAGCGCACGCCCACAGGCTTCTTCAGAGGCTGACAACTGGTGGATGGATTACCGTGAAGCTCAATTGCAAGAAAAATCAAACCCAGCCCAGTCTTGCCAAATTTATGGTCGCCTTGCTGTGAATAAAAATTTTCCACTTTCGGACCTTTCGTGGCTGCGCAGCCAAACAGTTTGCGATCAACTGGATCCACAATTTTTAAATCATACCGCCCTTCGAAATTCTTGGTACAAAGAGCTCTCCATCGAAGTACGTAAAAGACATGTATTAACAACAACTAGTCTTCAAGATGATTTCGATCTAAAAACGGAAGAAGCCCGCAATGAAGATCAAACATTTAAAAAAGAAAAGCTTCTCTTGGAGGCTATTAAACTTGCCGAAAAAATCAACTCGGCACAATTGATCCAACAGGCAAAATCCCAATTGGCACAAAGTTTTCCCCGCTATTTACAAAATCCTCCGGTGAATCAGTGGTTGGCTGTGGCTAAGGATCAAAGACAAGTCCGCCAGTTTTCACAAGCTGCAACGACCTATCGAAATTTTATCAAAAATACATCCACCACAACGGATGAAAAATATGAGGCCTGGAAGGGCCTTCGCGCCACCTACAAAGTGGCCCAAATGAAAACCGAGCTGCTTGCGGTCGATCAAGAATTCACGACTTGGATCGAAAAACAAGCCACAAATAATCCCTCAAAGGTGTGGGTAAAAAGATGGCATGATCAACTTTTACAACAAGCTCGACAGTTGTGGACAGAAGATCAAAGCGAAAAAGCAGCACAACTTTTACAAAAATCATTAAGTGTTTTTAAAAACAAATACTCCCTGGATGAAACCCATTTCATCATTGGACGGATGAAAGAAGAAAAAGCCCAGTTCACAGAGGCCGATGCAGAACTGGAAAAAGCACTCACTTTTCCCGAATCCACTGCAGGCCTACGCGAAAAGATTTTGTGGACTTCGACTTGGCTGAATTACAAATTAAAAAAATTCGACAAGTCCCTAGAACGCCTTGAACAAATTCTACAGCTTAATTTAGATCCAAGCCAAAAATATAAGTATTTGTTTTGGAAGGCCCGCAGCCAATCCCAATTGAATTTATCTGAATCCAGTGACACATATAAGGATTTAGCTGATCAAGACCCTTTGGGATTTTATGGATTGCTATCTTATCGCGACAGGCAACTTCAATTGCCCGCATTGGATTTAGAAACCCATGATGAATTAGATCTAAGCCTTAGTCTGATCAATGAAATTCCAGCCCAGGTTGGTGTTAAATTAGATTGGCTGATTCTTGTGCAAGAAGCAAAGGTGTTGGAACAAGGTTTAAATATCACCTTAGATTCAGTTCAACAGCAAAATCTTTCAGAAATTTCTTGGATTCGTTTTTTAACTGGTTATGCCCGGGCGAATCTTTATGTGCGACTTTTTTCCTATCTTCCAAAAATTAAATCCCAAACACGGGATCATCTTCTTAAAACCCATCCAGAACTTTTATTTCCCCGCCCCTATGATGAACATGTCGTCCCAGCGGCTGAAAAAAATTCCATCAATCCATTTTTTGTATACTCGATCATGAGACAAGAGTCGGCCTATAATCCAGAAGCCAGAAGTTCTGCCGACGCCATGGGATTATTGCAACTTTTGCCAACACTTGCTGAACAGCTTGCACAGCAAAACAATATCCCCTTCAACGAAGCTGCTGATTTATTTAAGCCCGAAATCAATATCCCCTTGGGCGCCATCGAGATGAAAAATCTTTTTTCAAAATACGGCCGCAACACAGTCCTCACAGCTTGCGGATACAATGCCAGCGGAAAAGCTGTTCAAGGTTGGCTAAAAAATAGATTCCGCGCTGACATTGTCGAATTTATTGAAGAAATCCCCTATGAAGAAACAAGGACCTATGTGAAACTCGTTCTTCGAAATCATATTTTTTACCAACGCTTAGCCAGCGCCCAAAGCCCCCTCGACTTCCCAGAGTCGCTGATGAGTTGGCCGCCCTCCACAGGATCATTCCGCTAATAGAAAACCCGCCCAGCGGGTTTTCTTAATCCAATAAAATTGACGATTTTTTAGTCACCCTGAAGAAGAGCCTTTCTTCAATTTCGAGTTTTGTTTGCACCAAATGTCTTAAACTCTCAATTTGAGACACTTCCAGTGTTAACTCTATTCCCCCGACGCCGATAAAGATGACACGTAGATGTTCAGAATCTTGAAGGGGCTTCAATGCAGTCTTTGAAATTAGCCATCGGAATTGCACTTTTTTTCACTCTTTTTCTAGGTGGAATGGCTGTCATGTATTCTGTCGATGGAAAATGGGATTCTTCAGAGTTCACATCCCTCGGTGATCATTACAAAAAGAAAAACTCTGATGATACCGCACGCTCCTTAGAAGAATCAGAAATCTTTTCTAAAACAAATCAAGTGTCTGACGAGCCCTCTGCAATTTTTAATGATCCAGCGATCAATCAAGCTTGGGGACTAAAAAAATCTGATGCAGGTCGTGCATTGAGTGTCACCCATGGTAGCCGCGATATTAAAGTCTGTGTGATTGACACTGGAATTGATACAAATCATGAAGATCTAAAAGCTAATCTTTGGAACAATGCCGGCGAAACCGGATTAGATAAAAATGGAAAAGATAAGTCCACAAATGGAATAGATGACGATGGCAACGGATTCGTTGATGACGTTCACGGTTGGAACTTTGTTTCGAATAACAATAAGCTGACAGATAAT
>DGYJ01000025.1:0-6290 GCA_002396665.1 Bdellovibrionaceae bacterium UBA5009 | reverse complement strand
AGATAATCACGGTCATGGAACTCATATCGCTGGCATTATCGGAGCAGAGGCTGGAAACGGAAAAGGAATTATCGGAATTGCACCCAATGTCAGTTTAATGATTTTAAAATACTACGATCCCACTGTGACAAATTCTGACAATTTAAAAAACACGATCAAGTCCATCCACTATTGCGTCAAAATGGGGGCTCAGGTTATTAATTACTCCGGTGGCGGCACAGAGTACAGTAAAGACGAGTTCGAAGCTGTGCAAAAAGCTGAGCAAGCAGGAATTTTATTTGTTGCTGCCGCAGGAAATGAAAGATCCAATTCTGATCAACACCACTACTACCCAGCAGACTACCATCTTACAAATATCATTTCTGTGACAGCACTGGATCCCAGTTTAGAGGTCTTACCTTCAAGCAACTACGGCGTTGAGACCGTGGACCTTGCAGCCCCAGGACAAAATATTCTTTCCACTCTTCCTGGGAACTCCTACGGTTTTATGACAGGGACTTCCCAAGCCACAGCCTTCGTGACCGGAGCCGCCGTACTTGTCCTGTCAAAAAAACCTAATTTTAAAATCGAAGAAGTGAAGAAACATATTCTATCCACTGGTGATGCCTTCACCTCTTTGGCTTCAAAAACAAGAACTTCAAGGAAATTAAACTTATTTAAGGCCCTCACTGTTCTTGATCAAGGAATTGCCGCCAGCGGAATCACATCCAGCAACAGTTCGAACTCCAGCGCAAGTCAGTACACGATCAACCCTAACCGAGGAACATCTTCGATGCCATCGGATGTTTCAAAATTTGGTCGCAACATCATGGATGCCATTGAAAAACCAAAAACTGGTAAGATTGGGTCTAAAAAAGAAAATGATTCGCTCTAGAAATAGGTCTCTTGGACCAAGCTAAGTTAGAGCATCAACTCAGCCCTTACTTGCGACCAAAAAAATCTGAAATCTGAATTCGCCCTTGGGTGAATAAAATCAAACCAAAATGCAAAAGCAATACGGACACAGCGGGCCCAATGACATTACCCTGATAAAGGCCCACTTTTTTGAAAAAGATCAAAAGCAAACTGATCACAATCGGCGTCCAAAGCAAAATTTTCTTTTGTGTCAGAAGATCCCAAATTCGAGCTAAATACCAGTCGTACTGTTTGATGTGAATACTGTGATCAGATCCAACGCTTAAAGACTTCACCTGGGTTCTATACACTTCAACCCTGTGAAGAGCTTGCTCACAAAACAAGTCAGGCCCAACAACAAGCATTAAATCTTTAATTTTTTTCTCGGCATAATCCAATTCACGAGCTTGAAAACAGGCCTCTAAAAATTGCTCAAGCAAGGATGGGCTTTCATAATTTTCGACATACTTCTGCCAGAGCTCGACCAAATGGGGTCTAGCACCTGCATGGGCTTCATTTTTAATAAGCTCATATTTTTCAAAAACAATCTGACAAGAATAACATTCTGTAGCGCTTTCATGATTTAAAGAACCACATTTTGGACATGACTTTTTCAGATCATCAACCTTCACCGACTGATTTTGTACAGAAAAAGTTGGAATATCGTTTAAAACTAAAGGGGGAAATTGAAATGAAAATACCTCTGAACAAATCAAGCACTCGAAATGAGGGCTTGAACTTTTAATTGTTCGAGTTTCTACCTCGTACAATTTCTGACAATGTGGACAGCGTATATTTATTTTTTCATTCATTTTGTTCATCACTCTATGTTATGACTTAATCGTGCATAAAATTTCGCAGTTAATCAAGTCTTATCGTTGGCCAATTTTATCTGGCTTTTTAGTTGGCACAACCTATGTGCCTTTCCCGCCTTGGGCACTTCTTTTTGCCTATGCACCACTTTGGGTTTTTGTTCTCAACGAGCAAACGGATTTAAAAAAAACATTCTGGGGCTCATGGATGACCCAATTCACTCTGACATTTATTGGATTTTATTGGATTTATGTCACAGCAAAAGACTTTGGTGGGCTTCCCGCTCCAGTTGCCGCTTTGGCACTGATTGCTTTTTGTGCATTTATTCATCTTTATATCCCCGCAAATGCCTATTTGGTAAAATATCTGTCACAAAAATTTAAACTTTCTTTCGGGGTCAGCCTGCTTTTGATGGCCCTGGGACATTCCATATTTGAAAGACTTTGGCCAAGCATCTTCACTTGGCACTTAGGATATACACTTTTGTGGCAAAACCTACCCGCCTACCAATGGGCCGACGCCATTGGATTTTTTGGCCTATCGACACTCATTCTTCTATTCAATGCCCTGTTTGCTTTTTGTTTTCGTGGATCCCCCAAAAAAGTATCAGATTTTTTACCTGCATTGATTGCCATTTTCCTTTTTGGTGTTCTGAATTGGACAGGGTCTCTAAGATCAAAAACTCTTCAAACGCCTGATCAAAAAATTGAGATCCTGGCTATCCAGGCAAATATTGGAAACTATGACCGAATGTTTGCCGAAAAAGGAGTCGCTGGTTACCAAGAAGCCATTTTGGACAAATTTCTTGAACAAACTCGGGCGACCCTTCCCAATTTTCCAAAAACAGAACTGATCGCCTGGCCAGAAAGTGCCATCCCTGATTACTTAGATCAAAATCTACTGCATAGAAAAAATGCAAAAAAACTATCCGACGAGCTCTTGCTCCATAAAATTCCATTGATCACAGGGGCATTTTCGAAGGAACTCAGTATTGCCGACAAAGATTTATCTATTTTTAATGGACTGTTTTTGATGCAACAGGATCCAGCCACAGGACTTCTTCAATCCCAAGCCTATAGAAAAACCCATCTGCTGGCTTTCGGCGAATACATGCCCATGAGCGAAACATTTCCAATTTTATTAAAATGGCTTCCCTTTATTTCGAACTTTGGCCGCGGCCATGGCCCAATGGTTTTATCCTTGAACAGAGGCTCGACGACACCAGCGCTGCATCTTGGTGGACAAATTTGCTACGAAGGACTTTACCATCACTTCACCATCGGGTTGGCTCAAAAAGGAGCCCAGGTTTTAGTGAATGTGACCAATGACTCTTGGTTTGGTAAACATTCTGAGCCTGAACAGCATATGATCATGACCCTGGCCCGTGCCATTGAAGTTCGAAGACCCTTGATCAGATCCACCAACACCGGAATCACCACAGCCATTCTTGCCAATGGCGAACAACTGCAAAGATCACCACTTCACGAAGTCTGGGCAGGAAGTTTTAGCATTCCCTACTTGTCAAATCCGCCGGACACAATTTACATGAGGTTGAATCCCTATGATTTGTATTTTCTGATATTTTTATTTTTTACCATCACACTGATTGGAGGCCTTGGTGTTCGATCTCAAAAACCTTGATTGGCCCCTTATACTGGAAAAACTTAAAAATTTCTCGACAAGTCTTTCGGCAAAGGATGTTGTCGCATCAACAGCACCACTTAAATCCCAAGAGGAAGCGACAAACAGTTTTAATGAAATCGCCCAGGCCCTGGAAGTTGTTCAGCTTGGTGTACGTCCTTTTATGGAATCCCTGGATCTTTACAATATCTGGTGTTCTCGACTTAAAAAAAGGGCAGTTTTAAAAACTATTGAACTGAAAGATGTGCGAAGTTTTTGTTTAGAAATTTTAGCCTTGCATGAAGCTTTAAAAAAAGTTTCTAATCCTTGGTCTCAAAAAATTCAAAATCAACTGATGAATTCTGAAAATGCTTTGAACGAAATCGACCAGGTCATCACCCCCCATGGTGAAATACGATCTGATGCCAGCGAAAAACTACACAACCTGTTTAAAGAAAAAGAAAAACTTCAGCGCGAAGTGCAAAACGTCTTTGATCGTTTGGTCAAAGATCACCAAATGGAAAATTACCTTCAAGACAAATATGTCACCACCCGCGAAGGCCGTTGGGTTCTACCCATCAAAAGCGGAATGCAACATTTCATGCCCGGAGTGATTCATGGTTCGTCCCAGACAAAGCAAACTGTTTTTATGGAGCCTGAAAAATCAATTCCATTAAACAATCGCCTTCGACAAATCGATGTGGAAATTGAAGACGAAATAGAAAGAATTTTGACAGTTCTTTCTGAGGATCTTGGCCGTCAAATTTCGCAATTTGAAGAAAGCCGAAGCCTACTTGAGCAGGCCGATATTCGCTTTGCTCAAGCTCAGCTGATGACCTTATTGAATGCAAATCCTTGCCAATTTAGTGACCAAAAAATTGAATTGCTACAACTTCGCCATCCCGTGCTGGTTCTTTCTTCAAAAGAAGTTATTTCTAACTCCATCCATCTTGATTCGGAAAAATCAATTTTGCTTTTATCAGGCCCCAATGCCGGGGGTAAAACAATACTCTTAAAATCCATTGGCCTAGCCGCACAAATGGCACGCTGTGGATTACCAATCTGCGCCGAGGAAGGATCAAGTTTACCTTTTTTTAAAGAAATGGTTGTTGCCATCGGAGATTCACAAAGCGTGGATCAAGAGCTCAGTACTTTTGCAGCCCATCTTAAAATTTTAGATCAATCAACACGCTTTCAAGGGCCAGATCATTTGATTTTAATAGATGAAATTTGTGGATCCACTGATCCAGAAGAGGGATCTGCCTTAGCGCGAAGTTTTATCGAAACCCTGATGAAAAATAGTGTTTTCTCTGTGATCACTTCCCATCTTGGACCACTGAAGTCCGGCTGGGATGAAAAATCAAAAGTCCTCAATGGCAGTCTTGAGTACGATCTTAAAACTGGCCGACCGACCTATCAATTTCTGTCTGGAATCCCGGGTGATTCTTTAGCCTTGTTAACGGCCCAACGCGTGGGTGTGAACAGTCAACTTGTCGCCCGCGCTAAAGAACTACTTAGCCCCATGGCCCGCCAAAGAATCGATGCCCTTGAGCAATTAGAAAATATGAAAAAAGAAATTTTTCAATTGCAAAAACAAATGCAAAAAGAAATTCATCAAGCCCACGAGAAAAAAAATAAATACGAATCCATGATGGCCCAGTTCGAAAAAGAAAAGGAACAGTGGCTTCAAAAAAGTTTAAAACAAGCCGAAAAGCGCGTGGAAGAAGCAATCTCGATGGCTAAGGTGGATGATACTTTTAAAAAGCATCGCAACTTGCACGAAATTAAATTTCAACTTCCAGAAATCGTCAAAGCAAAACCCATCGTCCAAAGTGTCGCAGAAAATGCAGAACAGTTTGGCTTAAGATATCCACCTGGAACGAAGGTTTATATCCCTTCGCTTTCCCAGGACGGCATCGTCCAAAGTGCACCAAACTCTAAGGGCGAGGTCATGATACAATCCCAGTCCGTGCGCCTGCAAATGAACTGGAAAGACCTTAAACCCGCACAGTCAGCATCGAATCCCACGGCGCAACTTGTTCGCCAATCCAGTCAGTTCAGTGCGGCCATTGTTGATGAAGACAAAGTTCTTGATCTGCGCGGGAAAACTGTAGATGAGGCTCTGGAAGAACTTGAAGTCACTCTGGATCGATGCGCTTTACAAAAAGAGGATCGAATTAAAATCATTCATGGACATGGCACAGAGGCTTTAAAGAAAGCCGTACGCACCCACCTGTCACGTTCAGTTTATGTCAAAAAATGGAAGGCTGCTTCTGGCGAACAAGGTGGCGACGGTGTGACCTGGGCCGAGCTTTCCCACGATTGATTAACTGGCTTTTTCTTTGGCTTGGACGTAATTTTCACGAATCCATAGGCGAATATTTTTCAACTGAAGATCTTTAACTCCAAAAAATACAAAGTGGACAAGATGGGGATTCTTTTCATCGTCATTTTCTTCGCAGTAATTGCAGGTTGCGATGTAATTCAAAAAATCACCATTCGAATTTGTTGGCAAAATAAATTCCCGAAAAGAACCTAAACTTAAACTGCGATGATATTTCATCACAAGCCCGCCTTCAGATATTGAAACAATATCAACTGGATTTGCCACATAAACTTGGGCTTTTGAATTAAATGTCGGAAACAATGCTTCATCTGATTTAATAAATGAAGAGAAATGGGATTTCATCTTCAAAGAAAAAGAATTTTTATCCCAAGGTTCGACAAGTAATCCTTCAATATCTTTTGGAACATCTGACCAAAAACCAACTTCTGGTTTTGCTTTCATATATAAAAACACAGGCCCGTTGATCTTGACTTCATCCTCTTTTAAACGATTATAAAAAAGGCTATCAATAACAATTAGCCCCGGCTGTTTTGGCCATTTTGTTTTGGATTTTAAATAGTCTAACTTTTCTACCGTTGAAGCCTCTGAAAGCTGAATATTGATTAGATTTTTTGCG
>DGYJ01000096.1:9598-11708 GCA_002396665.1 Bdellovibrionaceae bacterium UBA5009 | reverse complement strand
TCACCACGATCATCGCGACGAGCGTAAGAGCGCTCGCCACCACGTGAATCACCGCGATCAGAATATCCACCGCGATCACGACCGCCCCCACGGCGGTCACCGCCACGGCCACCACGTGAATCGCCACGATCAGAATCTTCACGGCGTTGTGGGCCTGGCATGCTTGGTCGAGTATCTTCGGTAAATAATCCTGGATTTGCTAATGCTAAAAAGCGTGCTGCGATTTCTTCTTTTGTCATCGCTTCCAAAGCAACTTTCCAGTTGTCATCAATCACTTCAAGAGCCCGTGATGCTGAATTGACATTTTGAAACACTGGCAAAAATTGAGCTAATTTTTTACTTGTCACTTCTTTACGAGTTGGAATTTTTCCTTCTAGAATGCGGCTTTTTGTCATTTTCTCTAAACGGTCTAATAATCTAAACTGACTTGGTGATACCAGTGAAAATGCAAAGCCTTCTTTACCACTTCGTGCTGTACGACCAATCCGATGAACGTAGCTTTCAAGTTCACGTGGAATCGAGTAATTGATCACATGGGTAATATCTTTCACATCAAGTCCGCGCGAAGCCACATCTGTACAAACCAGAATGCTGACCTTGTGGTCACGGAAAGCTTGCATAGTTCGTTCACGGGATTTTTGATCTTTATCACCATGAAGTGAATCCACACGATAACCACGCTCTGATAAATATTGAGTCAAATCAGACACCAACGCTTTTGTTTGGCAAAAAATAATTCCGTAGAAGTTTTCTGCCATGTCGATCATCTTACAAAGAATTTCTGCCTTATTGGATTCACGAGCAACGAAATATTGTTGAGTGATTTTTTCAGGCAATTTTTCGGTGCGATTCACTTCGGCTTGTTTTGGATTGCGCAAATAATTATCAGCCACGCGGCGAACTTCTTTACCCATCGTCGCAGAAAACAACCAGATTTGTGCATCATCTTTTTTAGCTGCAGATAAAATTGTTTCAAGATCTTCTTTAAAGCCCATAGAGATCATTTCGTCAGCCTCATCCAAGATGATGTGTTTGACTTGATCAAGTTTGATGCTTCCTTGTTTGATATGGTCAACCAAGCGCCCAGGTGTTCCAACTACAACTTGTAGTCCACGATCAATTCCGCGGAATTGGTCACGGTAGCTTGCTCCACCATAAATTGGTAAAGCTTCGATGCCTCTGTTTTTTCCAAGCAAAGTAATTTGTCCAGAGACCTGCATTGCAAGCTCTCGAGTTGGACACAGGATCAAAGCTTGGATCGCCCGAACTGATGTGTCGATTTGCTCAATCATTGGAACAGAAAATGCGGCTGTTTTACCAGTGCCTGTCGCAGCTAAGCCCATGAAGTCAGTTTTTTCAGTCAATAAAATGGACCAAGTCGCAACTTGAATATCGCTTGGTTTTTCGTAGCCCATTTTTTTCATTGATTCTAGAATGGCTGGGCTCAGGGGGAATTGTTCAAATGATGTCACAAATACTCTTTTCTTTTTGTTGTCTAAGCCGGTTCTTTTACCATACTTTCAGACAAATAACTCAGAACTTGTCGGGGCCAGTGATTTTATGTAATTTTTATTGGACCGTACAAACTCTAGTCACTTCAAATGGGATAGGTAGGAGATGAGCCAAAATCGACGCTTCGAAGCTGCCTTAAAGGCTATTAACCAGCATGGCGTCCTGCTGGTTTTTCCTGTGAAAAACCAGAAAGAACCTCACTCTTTATGGTCTGTTTTGCACCCCAAGACTGAAATGGTGTGGGCCTGGGACGAGGACAGCGATGATAAGGTTGGCAAAATGTGGTTGCTAATGAAGAAGCTTTCAGATTGCCGACAGGTTGTTTACTCGAAATGGTATCAAGGAAGGGCCACATTTTTTTCGCGAGAAGTATTTGCGGCGCTTTTGTGTCTTCAATCTTTAAGGCAAAAAGGTCAATTGAACTGGCCCCAATCCAAGCAGTCACAGCCCAAATTGTCGCAATCCAAATGGTCCCAGAATCCTGTCTGTAAAAATATTTTAGAAGTCCTCGAGTCTGATTCGCCACTTTCAACAAAGGAACTTAAAAAGATGACGGAACTGCAAGGGAAGTTGAACGAGCCACTATATACGAAATGTG
>DGYJ01000096.1:3065-9417 GCA_002396665.1 Bdellovibrionaceae bacterium UBA5009 | reverse complement strand
AGTGGAGGGAGCCACTATATACGAAATGTATGAAAGAGCTTTTTCAAAATTTTCAAATTGTTGGCTATGGCGAGGTCGACGATGGGGCCTTTCCCTCTTTGGCGGTTGGGGCGACATCAAATCTTTACGAAGATTTGTGTCAGGCAGCAAATGATATGTCCGTCGAGCAAGCGCGGAAAATTGTGGACGGGGCAATGCCCATGGGAAGTAGCTTAAGAAAATTCTATGACAGAATTGCAAAAACAAAATAGTATAAACGATCAACGAGGAGTTAAGTGAATGGAAAATTTATTGACGATGGGCGCTTTGATATCATTTTTAACTTTATGCGCCCTTGAGCTGGTTTTAGGAATTGATAATGTCATATTTATTTCTATTCTTTCGAGCAAGCTCCCGCAGGATCAACAAAAGAAGGCCCGCCAATTGGGCTTAGGCTTGGCAGTTATCACTAGGGTGGGTTTACTTTTGTCGTTGTCATGGGTCATTGGTTTAACAGATCCATTGTTTACAGTTCTAAACGAAGAAATTTCAGGGCGCGATTTAATACTACTGATTGGGGGATTATTTTTGATCGCGAAAAGCACCCATGAAATCCATCAAAAACTTGAATCCAACGAGCAACAAACTCAAACTCAACTCAAAGCGCAGTTTGTCAATGTCATATTTCAAATTTTACTTTTAGACATTGTGTTCTCATTAGATTCTGTCATCACAGCTGTGGGCATGGTCAGCCAAATTGAAATCATGATCGCTGCTGTGGTTGTCTCAACATTAGTGATGGTTTTTACCTCTGGAACTATTTCAAATTTTGTCGATCGCCATCCGACAATTAAAATTCTAGCACTCAGCTTTTTATTACTTATTGGTGTGACATTGATTGCCGAAAGTTTTGATCAACATATCTCTAAAGGATATATTTACTTTGCCATGGGATTTTCGCTTTTTGTGGAAACCTTGAATATTCGTTTACGAAAGAATGCCAACCCTGTTCATCTCCGAAAAGGACTTTAATGGAATTTTTTGATGTCATCCATAAAAGAAGAAGTATTCGTCGTTACACAGATAAAAAAGTTCCATCAGAGGTCATTGAAAAAGCTTTAGAGGCTGCATTGCTAGCCCCGAATTCCTCCAATGCCCAGGTGTGGGATTTTTATTGGGTTCAGTCTGAAGATAAAAAAAAGAAACTTGTCCAGGCCTGCTTGGACCAATCGGCTGCAAGGACGGCCTCTGACCTGCTTGTTGTTGTTGCAAGTCCAACAAAGTGGAAAAGATCTTGGCCCCATTTGATTGAATTCGTTAAAAAAGTTCAAGCTCCAAAGCCTGTTATTATGTATTACGAAAAATTATTTCCTTATTTTTATCGCTGGGGTTTTTTTAATTCCTTTGGACTGATTAAAAAAGTCGTCACATTTTGCATTGGGATTTTTCGCCCCATCACACGTGGTCCTGCTTTCAAATCTGAAATTCAAATGGTGGCTGTCAAGTCAGCCGCCCTAGCCAGTGAAAATTTCGTTTTAGCCATTGCGGCCCAGGGCTATAATACTTGCATGATGGAAGGCTTTGACGAATGGCGAGTAAAAAAAATTCTAAATTTAAAATGTAGTGATTGTGTCGTAATGGTCATTGGTATCGGGGAAGAGGCTGAGCGTGGAACATGGGGCCCACGATTTCGCTTGCCGAAGGAAAACTTTATTCATCGAGTGTAATCGTGAGTCCATCGATTGCAATTGTTAATCCATCCAGCGCCAGTTTGCTTGCAATTGTTTAGTCAGATGCAATGATCAATTCAAAAGTTTTTCCACAGAGTCTTGGGCCTGAGAAAGTTCAGAAATATTACTCAAGGGCATTTCAAGCCCTAGAACTTTGAAAAGCTCGTCAGTTTTTAATGAGTTTTTTCGTCCACGTTGCCGAAAGCGACCTTTAATATAGCCGATGGCATAGACTTCGTTACGACGAATAAATTCTTGTTTAATATAAAAATCTTTTTCGCTCCAGGATTCAATACTAGTTTTTAATTCAAAAATTTGAAAAGGCTCTAAAGATTTTTTGAAACGGATACTTTCTGAAACAACAACGGGGTAAATTCCTTTTGTGATCAGGGGCCAGAAGGATTTTGATTTCAGCATAAGATCATAGCGACCCAAATCCATGATCGACAAATAGCGGCCATTGTTCATATGGATATTGATGTCCAAATCAAAGGGATTGACCAAAAACTGAGTTTGTATGGGCTCAAGAATACTGGTTTTTTGAGACCAAAAAAGTCTTTTTAAAAAAAGAAATAGAAGTCGAAAAATAAGGTTCACATCAAAAGGTTCTAATATGTTTTAAAGAAAGTCAAAATTTGAAAATCTTTCCATAGTTTGTTGACAGTGACTGACCAGATTGATGGGATACTGACATGGGGGTTTGTCGTGAAATTATCTATAAAAAATCTTATTTTTATTTTGTCTTTTGTTTTATCAAATAAGGCCTGGTCAATCCCAGAACCCATCGTGCATTTGCCCCCGGATGCAGCCACTGAAGATATCCTTAGATATGCTCAGCAACATAAGATTCAACTTCGGCCTGATCTAACAAAGGCAGTGCTTTCAGATATTGAATTAGCTCTAGTTTATGGTGAAAAAAACCTGAACTGGCTTAAGGCGATCAATGCAGTACGCCCAGAAGGTCAAAAACTTTCGATGACCAATCCAAACAATAGGATCTCGTATCCAATTTCGAGTCCGAATAAATACAATCCGCAGATTATTTCACAAAAGCTACATACTTTGCAGGCAGAAATGCCAAAGGAAATGGCTGCAGTAATTTTTGGCAATGCCCCTGTCAGTTCAGAATTGCCAATGGCTGAATCTGAATATTTAACTTGGGCTAGAAAAGCCGATCGAGTTTATCAAAGCGCTGCCCGCTGGCAATTGATGCAGCCCTATTTGTCCAGTTACGAGCAGCGCAGTCAAAATGATTTGCGCGGCTATTATCAATTGTCCCAGGTTCAAAATCTTGATCAAAATCTTTCCCGTTGGAATTCATTAAGTGCAGATCAAAAAGCAAATTTCAGCATTTGGCTGGCGAATGTCTGTCAAAATTCTGGTTTGGGTTTGAATCAGTGTAAAATCTTGCTGAATAAATCAATAAAAAAGAATTCAGTTGTTGGTTTTAAAAATAAATTTTGGGGACGTTCTTTTGGTCTCTACAAAAGCTATTTTCAAATACAGGCTCGACAAGATGACGTTCAATTTGTAAATAAAAATGAAAATAAACTTTTTTTCAAAGATCCAGGCAGTCTTGAATTAAAAGACTTTTTGAAAATCAATTTAGAAGATGAGTGGAAGTGGCAAGATTGGCGCTTCAAAATCGACTTTCAACAGTCCGCCAATGTCCGCATGGAATTTGAAGCAGGCTCAACTCCCCATGTGAACGGCATTGCCGGGGATATTATCACCATGGATGAAAATACCCCACTCACCGAGTGGGAAGTGGGTTGGACCATCCGTCACGAGTTTGGCCATGTGTTAGGATTTCCTGACTGCTATATCGAGTTCTATTCCACTGAGGAGAAGGCCATGGTGAATTACCAATTGGATACAACAAATTTGATGTGCAGCCGCGCCGGGAATATGAAACAGGTTCTTTACGATGAAATGAAAAGAGTCTATGGTCACTAAATATGAAAAAACAAAAGTATTTGCATGGCTATGACCCGAAAGAGCAACAACGATTAATACATCAGGCTCTATTTCTAGAGCCCTACGTTTTTTCTGGAATCGACCTCGAATTTACAAATAATGTTCTTGAAGTTGGATGTGGTGTTGGGGCGCAAACTAAAATCATGTGTCGACGTTTCCCACAGCTTAAAATTCATGGTGTTGATTTAAGTCCACAGCAGCTCGAAGCCGCAAAATATTATCTTCAAGACGAAATCACTTCTGGTCAGGTGACTTTGCAGCAGCAGGATGCTCAAAAATTAAAACTAAAGGGTGAAAAGTTTGATTCGGCCTTTATTTGTTGGTTTTTAGAGCATGTCCCACAACCCTTAACTGTTCTTAAAAATGTACGAAAAAATTTAAAATCTGGATCTAAAATATATATCAGTGAAGTTTTTAATCAGACTCTTTTTTTAGAGCCCTACAGTCCTGCTTTTTTAAAGTACTGGTTCGAGTTTAATGATTACCAATGTGAAATTAAAGGCCATCCCTTTATTGGCTCACAGCTTGGAAATCTTTTACAGCAGTCAGGCTTTGTCGACATTCAAACCGAAATGAAACCTTTCCACTTTGACTCTCGTGAACCTAAAAAAAGATCTAGTTTTATCGAATATTTTTATCAAATATTACTGAGTGCCGAAAAAAGTTTATTAGACAATAAAAGAATTGATCAGAAAATTTTGAATGAAATGAAAAAAGAAGTTCAAGCTGTTAAAAAGTCAAAAGATGCAGTGTTCTTTTATTCATTTGTTCGTGCAACAGCAAAGGTCCCCTAGGATGAAAGACATCTATAAGTTGACAGCTCAAGAAATGACTCGGCATATCCAAGAAAAAAAAATCTCCTCGCGAGAGCTTGTTCAGTCCCATATTGAAATGATCGAAAAAGTTAATCCATCACTTAATGCTGTTGTTGAAAAAAGATATGATCAAGCATTGAAAGAAGCAGATCTTGCTGATCAAAAAATAAAATCCGGCGCTCATTCTCTAAAGCAGTCGCTTCTGGGTGTGCCGTTTACGGTGAAAGAAATGTTTTCATTGCCAGGTATGCATCGGACGGGCGGATGTTACTATGACAAAGCCAAAATGGCGACAACTGAAACGGCCACAGTCGTACAACGTTTGGTGGACGCCGGTGCAATTCCATTGGCAACAACAAATGTTTCAGAGCAGGGCTTTTGGTTCGAATCCGACAATCCTGTTTATGGGCGCACAAATAATCCCTATGATTTTGAACGAACTTGCGGCGGAAGCAGCGGGGGTGAAGGCTCAATCATCGGTGCGGGCGCTTCGCCCTTTGGGGTCGGAAGCGACATTGGTGGTAGTATTCGCATCCCTGCAGCATTTTGTGGGATCGCTGGACATAAGCCAACGAACCGAACGCTTCCATTGACTGGTCATCATCCGTTTTCAAATCAAGATATGCTCAAAATGAAAGATCCTAAATATCCTGTGACAACAACGGGTCCACTGGCTCGATCTGCCAAGGATTTGCCATTGTTATTTGAGCTGATGTCGGGCCCAGATCAAATTGATCAGCAAACGGTCAGTAAAGATTTAATTCAAAAGAACAAGCAAATCAAAAAAGTGTATGTCTTACAAAGTCCAAGCTTTGCCATGACACGTTCGGCAGACGAAGAAATAGAAAGCAAGATTAAAGATGTTGCAGATCATTTTGAAAATCGAAAGTTACCAGTTACAAAAATTCGATCTGATATTTTTCACAATGCTTTTGAGCTTTGGTCCGCTTTAGTCGAAGCCACTGAATCCACATCCTTTGAGTCCTCTTTAAATCCAGAACAAAAAGTCCATCTTTTGCATGAGTATGCTCGTCTTCCATTTGCAAATTTCAGACGGCACACATTCCCGACTTTAACGACAGTTTTGATGGAAAGACTTTCTAAAAAATTTATTCAGCCACAGAAAGATTTCTTACAAGAGCTTGAAAAAATCAGAAATGAATTAAATGCTATGCTGGATGACGGTGGTATTTTATTAATGCCTGCCCACTCTAGAGTGGCGCCAATTCATCGGCAAGTTTATCTTTCACCCTTTGATTTTATTTACACTGGTGTTATCAACGCCCTTGGCAATCCTGCAACAGCAATAGCTGCAGGCTACACAATCCATGGTTTACCCATTGGAATTCAAATTGTTGGATCCCCTTTTGCGGATTATTTAACAATGGAAGCGGCTGTACAGGTTGAAACAAAATTTGGTGGCTGGCAGCCACCTAATTGGATGGTTTAATTAGCAAAAACATTTGTGCAAGATAGGCCTTGGCGAACAGTGGCTAATGTTGGTGTCTTGCCACGAATTTCACTGCGTAGGGCTGCCTTTGATTCGATGGAATTTTCTTTTTTGCTTAAGCGTAGAGTGTTTTTGATCGCTTCAAGAGCTACTTCAAATTTTCCTAAGCGAGCATCGACCCCAGCTTTTAATTGGACATTCAAGCTTTCGATTTCAGAGACATCGAATTTCATACGGCTGAAGATATCTCGTTGTGAGCTATCAATGCTTTGATCAACAACAGCACGTGAACTTCTATTTTTTGAAACCCTGAAAGACCATTCATCTTTTAAGCGATTTCTAATTTCTTGAATAGGTGAAAGAATGTTATTGTATTTTTTCACATAATCCTGGGCTGCAAT
>DGYJ01000096.1:0-2897 GCA_002396665.1 Bdellovibrionaceae bacterium UBA5009 | reverse complement strand
CTAGACGGGGAAATGATTGGCATTCTTGCCATCGTGATGAGCTCTTTCACTGTTTCGTTTTCAGTCATGGCTTTAAAATTTATTTTTTCTGCCATTTTATATAAAAAATTAACGGCATGTAATAGTGGAATCCAGCGACTTTTTTTAATTTCTGGATTGAAGCCCGTATATTTTAAAGATGCTAGAACATAGGTCGATGAGCAGTAACCACCGCCTAGTTCCGCTCGTCCGAAAGGAGTGATCCAGTGAAAGATAAGGCCCTTCTTGATTTCTTTTTTCATCCCATCAAAAACTAACTTTGTGTACTCGTTCCAAAACTGCTGGGGGTCTTTGATGCTGTAAAGCTTATTTAATGTCTCTTGGTCTGTATCAATGGTCCATTCAGCTTGCTTGGCTTCTGCATCAGTTTGCATTTGCGGCGCCCCATTTTTAGAAATTTTTGCCTTGTACATCACGTGCGGAGCAGCGTTTTTACCTGTTTGTGGAATTCCATTCTTTTTTATAAATTTTTGCACTTCATTGTAAAATGCGACGACATCCTGATTTGCCACCATAAAGCGAGACTGTTGCGAAGTTAAATAAAACTGTTCAACACCCACAAAGCGCAGACCGCCAGCATTATGGGTAACATCTTTAATCTCGACATTTTCATCGGCCAAGATATTGGGATAATTATCTAAAACCCAAACCATCTTAATTTTCGAATCTTTTGATTCTTTAATATGGGCATATCCGATATGTGAAAATCCATCGGACTGTAACTTATAAGCTCCAATGTCTTTCAGTTTTTCGATTTGATCGTATCCATCACGCAAACTTTCTGCGTGGTTGCTCATCAGTGCGCCAAGGGGGCCGCCGATAAGTCCATTCTTCTTTGCCCTTACAGTCAGGGACTTATCAGGTTGTGCGCCCCAAGGGATCACTGCACCTGTTTCACCCAAATAACGATTTAGCACCAAAGATAAATTTTGAATTTGAATTTTCTCTAACCTGCCTGAAGATGAATCTTGAAATGCCCATTGTGTGCCGACGAAGTTTTCGATTTGCATTCCGTATCTTTTTGTCGCAGATCGTGTGTAGTCCATAATTTTATCGTCATTTCGGACTTCGGCCTGGCGTGCAGTCAGGGCTGCAAAAGCACGACCTAAATACCTTGTTTGCCCGACAAGATTATCCATATACATGCGCTCGATAATTTTAGCGGAAAGCTGGTAAATTTTTTGTGACATCAGATCAATTTCTTTTTTCTGATCTGCTGGTAAGGTGTTTTTATCAGCTTTTTCCATAATGTCATCGCCGTAAATATGCCAAAGTAGATCGCTTGTAAGAATGCGAGTGTGATTTGCCATGGTTTTGCGCATGATATTTTCAGAGTATGTTCTCATGGCAAGTTGCTGCTTTTCTTCTGGTAGTGCAAGAATTTCATTTGGAATTTTTTTGATCGGGAACTCGGGTTGAAGGCTGAGCAGGTAGGCCGTTAGATCGGCAATTTCTTTTTTGCCCTCTTCAGTTTGTAGTCTGCCTTGCAATTGGTTCATCAATAGAATTGCAAGTTCGCGCGAGTTGTTTAAAACATCGTATGTTTTTTTGTTACGGGCCTGCTGGATTTCAGTTGCAGGATTGTATGTGTTTTTGTTTTTTATTTCGGCATCAATTTCTTGTGCAAAATTATCAAAACCCAAGTCGAAAAGAAAAGATCTCATTTCTTTGTCAGAAACCTTGTGATCGTTTTTAATTTGCACAAGGTCTTGGGAAATTTTATTTAAACTTTTCCAGTTTGATTTTTTTTCAACAGTTGGTGGTTTTGCCATAAGATCTTGCATCTCTGCCGTATTCATGGCCCAACCTGCGACATACTTTAAATTTGAATCTGAAATTGAAATGCGATCTTGCCCCGCTGATGTCGCGGCATAAATTTGTTGATCAATAGCAGAGCGGGTGCTGCCATACAGTTCAACTGTTCTAGCAACAGCATTCACCTTTGGAAATTGGACCTCTGAAGTTTTGGCAATTTGTTGATCCCAAAGCCAAGTTGATGGTGAAAAGAAACGAATGCCTTTAGATTCAGCAACCATTTCTTTTGGAGCTTTTTCATTAAAAATTGCCGCGTCTTCTGTTTTGACAACATCAATTCCAGCGCCAGCCTTAAAGGCTGCAAAAACAGTCTGGGCACTTGATAGCAAGCCTTTTCTGGCTTGGACTCCAAGATCATTTCCAACAGCTACTGTTCCTGTCATCATTTTCTTCATCATCGCAATTGCCTTGGCAGCAACGTTTTCTTCATAGGCGTTTTGCGAATTTAAATTTTTTACAAGCTCTAGTCTATTGTAGACTGAAATTTCGTATGGAATTTTGAACTCTTTGCCCGTGTCAAAACTTACAAAGCGTTCATAATCGCTAGCTTTATTTAAATCTTTTAGAGCTTTCACATTTAATCGTGTGTGACCAATTCGATCTGTTAGTCCAGGCATAGTAAAGTTGTGAACATCTTCAAATTGAATTCCTCCGAACTTGTCATTGCCAAGGTTTCTTAAAACCCAGGTTGCTGATAGGCCGGATTCCTTATCAGTTTTGACTTGGACAAGGCCAACAGTATTGTAGCCTCTTCTAAAGACAGGTAAATTTGTTGTGAACAGAATAATTTTTTCAGTCCACGTTAGTTTTTCACCACGAATTTGTTTTGCTGTGATTTTGTTTGAAACAGGGATCAAGGCTTTTAAGTTTTGTAAACCTAGATTCAGTTTAGCAAATTGTGCAATTCGATTAGCCCAACTTGATGGGTATATTTTAACCACGGACTGAGTTTCTTCCAAGGCACGGTTGTAACTTGTTAAAAGATCCCCATTCTTCAGATCAAGAGAATAGCTTTTTTCTTTACCTTTTTGATTATAGATCCC
>DGYJ01000106.1:23122-23319 GCA_002396665.1 Bdellovibrionaceae bacterium UBA5009 | reverse complement strand
CCACATATATGAAAACCACTTTCAGGGCAGTCTTTGCTTTGGGCTGCTAAAGGCTCACCCAAATTTCCATTGTTAACTGTTGAAAGCGATACTGATTTTTTTAAAACAAGATCGATAGCATGAGAATGTCCCAATACTGAAACAGAAAAAAGCATGATCAAAAAAGCACAGACTAGGCGGATTCTCATGATGTAAAA
>DGYJ01000106.1:15976-22990 GCA_002396665.1 Bdellovibrionaceae bacterium UBA5009 | reverse complement strand
GGCGGATTCTCATGATGTAAAAAACTATCCTTTTTTCTTGTTTAAGTCAATTTGTGCGCCTCATTTTAAGACGCACAAATTGGTTTTCTAAGCAGTCTATCGGCTACAGCAGTACGTAACTTAAGGCCGCCCCAACACTTGAATCTTTTGCTCTCGCTTCCATCAAAGGAATCTCAAAATAAGGCGATATAGAGGCTTGCTCGTTAAGCTGAAATGTCATCCCAGGATAGGCCGGCAAATTATTGAATGATTCGGAACGATTTCTTTTTAGTGCCCAAGATGGATATATAGCAAAGTCGAAACTCACTGAATCCTTAAGTTTGTAAGCCATGCTTAAGTAATGTCCATGACTAAATATATTCTGCCCATCTTTGATTTCATTGTTCAAATAAACCTTCGGAATCAGAATATAACCTAAACTTAAATTTTTAAGTTCCTTTTTCACGTTAATTCTAGTCACCAAAGACCCCGCAAGATTTGCGTCTTTAGAGTCCTGACTTTGTGGAAAGTAATATCTCACGTCGCCTGTGACAACGAAACTTTCGTCAGCTTTATAAATGCTTGGGTAATCCAACTTTAGATAGGAATCTCCCATTTCAGTAGATTGTCTTCCGTTATTTAGATTCGAATCCGGTCTAAGCACTCCGGCTAAAGACCAATTCGAGTTAAATTTTCGTTTTAAACTAAAATAATGGTTAATTGATCCACCACCCGCCGAAGATTGCAAATTCGGTCCATTCATATAGTTCGAGTAGCTAGCTCCCCATCTTTCTTTTAAACTTTGAAGCCCGATTTGATTTGGACTCATAGACGTTGTTGAAGTTTGAGAAAATGCTTTAAAGGAAATTAATGAAAAACCGATCGCAAGAATGCAATTTTTGATAAAGAAATACACAGATTCCTCCTTAGGGAAAAATATTAATTAAAAGGTGTTAAAAGTAGTAGCGGTCGAAAATCAACCGCAACTGAGTGGATTACAAATTCCGTCCGCTGATTGTTCTCATTCTAACAGGCGCACTTTCTCGACGAGGTAGTGCGTGTGGGATTGAATCGCTGGTTTCTTCGATGACCTTGAAAGATTTAACAACTAAATTTCCACCGAAAAATAAAAATTTCGGAGTTTTTGCTACTTTGGCCTCGATGCGATAGTTCTTTCCAGTTTCATGATGAAGACGGGTTAGTTCAGGACTATCTACGATGTCGAAGGAATCTCCATCCACGTCACGAACAAATTCTAAAGCATGACGGTGCTCAGTGGTATGGGTTCTAGGATCATCTTTAATTTCCCCCACCCAGGTCATTTCTCCATCTAAAGAATCGGTTTTAGAATCTAAAGCGTCTGACGCAAAGGAAGTGTTAAAATTGAATAAAAGGACTGATAAAATTAAAAAATTAAACGTTTTCATAAATTCTCCATTGAATGCAATAAACGCCAAGCAAGTTTTTACTTAGTCATTGCAAAATAAATTGATTTAAAATTAATTATCTAAGACACGAATCGACTAAGTCGTTCGAGGAGGTCTTTTCAAAGAGTCAATAAATGGGTTTTTAGGTAATAAATCGTTTTGAGAGCGTTGCAAATCTTCAAACTGAATCGAATAGGCTATCGGATACTTTGAAGTTAAATAATGATTACAATGTCCAATATGGCATTCGCTAGCATGACAGGGAGTTTTGCAGATTTCTAGGCTAGAAACCTCAGGATTTTGAAAGGTTTCCTTAGCAGCTGAGGACTCTAAACTTTCTACTTTTGAGGCAGTATGAGAAATAAAATAAACAGAGGCAGTTTCTGCAATAACATCAAAACAAAAAATTGCTACTAGAGTAAACGCAATAATTTTTAATTTTGATACCATTTTCATAAACTTACTTTCAGCTTAAATTCGACTATCTTGACCCTAAGACTATACCTTTTCTAAATTTAATCAAGGAAGGCTATTTTATGATGCGCATAAAATAGCCTTATGTCCTAGATTTTATTTCTTTACGTCGTGTCCATGAGGATGTTTATGTGCCTTTTCAGCACCTTTTTCCTCCGTGCACTTACAGTTCTTTTCGTCTTTTTTGCATTTTTCACATTTTTGAACTACTTCTTCGGCATGTGGTTTTTCATCTTTAGTGTGCTTATGTTCTTCGCCTGCCACCGAATTGAATCCTGTTAAACATAGACCTGTTATCATGCAAATTAATAAATTTTTCATATTATTCTCCTTAATTTTTGGTTTTCTTACCTTCGTTTCCCACTTGAGTAGGAACAACAGGTTGACGTGAGTAATCTCCCTCAAATAGAAGACGAGAGATTTTATCTTGGTTGATTAAAAAACGATACTGAGCTGAAAAAAGTGCGGAGTCGGCCTGAATATGATTTCTAGAAGACTCGATCAAAGAAATGTTTTCAACCTCTTCGCCCAAGGTTAATCGACTGTAAAGTCGATCATTAACCGCTTTTGCAAGCTCAACTTGGCGCTTCAGACTTTTAAAATTTTGCAAATCTAAATTGTAATTAGCAACCATCAAGCGAAGTTGTCGCTTCAAAGTTTCTTCTGCCCCTTGCTTCTGAGATCGAATCATTTCAGTCTGAGACTTTGCGATTTGTATTGAAGCTGGAGTCCCAAATCCTAAGCCATCTTGAATTGGAACGTTGTCGAATATTCCTCCAGCTGTGCCCCGTGCTTCATTGGTAACTCCAAATAACGAAAACTGGGCTGTCTTTTTAACATACTGAGAAGCTTTGATGATAAAATCATACTGTTTTATCTCCGGAGAGGCTTCGATGACTTGAGCGACGTAATTTTGATAGTCTAGAGGTTGCAGACTTTCAAAATCTGGAAGCACAACTGGTTCCAATTCTATTTTCGTCATGGTTTCAAACCCCATCATGAAAACCAATAGACTTTCTTCTTCTTCAATCAAGGCGGTCAAAGCTCTAGCATCTTCTTCAAGCGCCAGCTGACGAATTTCAAGTTCGGTTGACGCTCCTTGTGGAGCTCCGCCTAAAATTTCATGGCTTCGAATAATCGAAGTTAAAGATTTCAATTCTGCTTTACTTTGGTCAATGTGAGCGGCCAAATTTCGATCAAATAGAAGGTGCACATAAAGTGCTTTTGCTGTCATCACTTCGTTAGCCCACAATGCTCGGTAAGCATATTTTTCCGCTTCGTAAAGTTGGCTTTGCGCCTTTAGTTGAAACCAGTTGGAGGGAATCAAAAAGGGAGCAATGTCTCCAATGATTTCTAAGAGTCCTTTAGGATTAAAAGGAACTGAGATGATTCTCCAGAAATTGAGTTTTGGTAAAAGATTTCCTCGTGCCACAGAAATGCTTTTCTTGGCTTGGTAAACTTTTAATGCATTTTGGTAAACGCTTAGATTTTGACTGCTTACCTTTTCAACCACATCTTGCATTCGAATTTTAACAACGGGTTGCGACTGTAAAGCCTGTCCAAAAGAAAATTGCGTTGAAAAAAGTAAAATTAATATTATTTTTTTCATTTTATTTTCCTTTGCGATTAGCAAATAGTTGGTAGATTGCTGCATTCGTCGTAGGACGAACTTCACCCACTAATGCAGGCACTGATTTCAATTTTCCTTTATTGATTTGAGCAACTACTGGCTTTGCCGTCGAGAATGTTCTTGGTCCGGAAGCTTGAACTCCCGATAAGCTTAACAAATAAATGTTTGAGCACTCAGGAGAAGCGATGGAAATTGTGCCATTAATAAGATCAGGTCTAACGTTTGTTACACGACACCCAACCGAGCTCAATTGGTTTTCAGAACTCCACTGAACGATCTGTGCATTTAAAAAAAGACTGTTAATGTCTGCAGTAATTTCTTCTAACTGACGAGTTCTACCAGGTTCGTAAGGCGAAAGACTTGGAACCAGCGTAATACGGATATTAAAATTACCCTGTTCAGTTGTTAGCTGGCCTTCGTAAGTGCCGGATATGGATTGATAAAAGCGGTGTCTTTTAGCGAGATCAGATTCCATGCGCTGTGCTTTTGCACTTAAGTTGCCGTTTTCTATTGAAAGCTGCTCTTCAGATTGAGCTCTTCCCTGCTGTCTGGCTTGCTCTATTAATTTGGCCTGATTGGCCAATTGTACTTTGAAGTCTTCTTCCGCCGCGGCTTTTGCTTCCTCTCTAGACTTTTTGAGTAGATTATCTTTTTCGGCCATTTGTTTATCGAATTCAGCTTGAGCTTGAATAGTTGCCTCAAGCTTAGCTTTTTCGATTTGTTGTTCGCTACTGTCCGGCTTTGCGCAAGATGCAAAAGCAGCACATAATAAAGTAAAAACTGCAATACGCGTAATCGTCATAGTTCCCCCTGGGTAAATTAATTCTTAATATTTAAAATTGGAGTGCCTAGCACCTAAAATTTGGAACGAGCTCTAAAAGTTACAATATGGGTGGCCGTAGTGGGCTTGAATAAAATGGGCTTTGATAAAAATTATCGGAATTCGCGATCGAAATTTCCGAGTTCAATGCGACACTTAATTCACGATCAAAAGGGACAGGCAAAGTTAAAAAATGAGCACAAAAACCTAACACGCAATCTGTACAATCATTTTCTTCGGAATGAGAATTCCCTGAAGCGGTTTTTGCAAGTTCAGTTTTATTTGTTTTTTCTGAAAAAGATGTTTCCGATTTTACATTATTTTTAGCATCATGGTTATCTACAAAAGAATGATCTGCGGCAAAGCCAACAATATAACTCAATAAAAAAACAATCCAAAGGAACTTCTTCATTTTGAATCTATCTATAATAGTTCTTATTTTATAGCAAGGGACAATATTTTTGTAATAGTTATAGGGTCTTAGTAGGCATTATTAAAAGTACTTACTTTGCATACCTGCGAAGATTTGACTGACTTCGATACCTGCAAATTCATTAATATATGTCTCAAATTACTCGTCACGAGAAGTTAATTAACATAGGGCCTTTAACTAGGCCGGAAAGGATATTTATAAGAAAAACCATAATTGCAGTTGTCACCAGTATTTTACTGGCGATCACACCCTCCCATGCCTTTTGGGATGGTGGCGCTGGGTGGGCCCAGATTGCCTACCTGGCAAAACTCGTCGAAGAAAGCTATCGGCGATATGTCCAGCTTCAACAGATGATCCAGCAATCAAAGGATGCGCAGAATTACCTGCGCGAAATCAATAGCGGCCTAGATGCCTCTATCCGTTTGATGGAATCACTGCCAATCAAGGATGAAAAAGTCCTGGGTCAACTAAAGACATTTCAGCGATCACTGGCAGAGGTTGAAAAAATCTATGGGGGCATTCCTAAAAGCCCCGATCAGACTTTTCAGCAAACAAATGACCTCGCCGTCGCGGAAAGCTTAAAGATGATCGACTCAGCTTCTGAGTACGCTGACAAGCAAGAAGCCAATGCGGCAATGCTAGAAGCAAGGTCTTGGGATATGTCCCCGAAAGGAGCCATGCGGATGCAAGCCCAAACAAGCTCGCAGATTTTACTGACACTGAATCAGATTTTGCGCATGAACGCGCAGCTTTTAAAAATGCAAAGTGCCAGTGTTGCCACCAGGAACCGCGAAGAAAAACAAGATGTCATCAAGTTTCAACGATTCGCCAAAGAAGTGGCCCTAACATCGAAATCATTTAGCGGTGATTTGAGTTTACCGAAATTTTAGATGTTTGATTTTCTACCGGAAGTCGCCAAGGACTTGCACAGTCATACCCTTGGCATTTATTGGACTCTTTTATTACCTGTTTTTTTAATCACTCTGCTTGCCGAATTTTTCACTTTGCCAGAGGGAAGACCCAACATTCCAAAGGTTATAAATCGTCTCGTCATTTCAGTTCTGCTGCTGATCTCGTTTGATTACACAATGAATATCATCTCTTCATTTGGTGATGGCGTAGCTGGAAAAATTGACGGTATCAAACAACTTTGGACAACGCTGGAAGAAATCGGGACCAAGTTTTCATCTGATTCTGATAGCGGTTGGTTTCAAATCCGAAGCACCATCGTTTACATCATGGGGCTTCTATCTTATTTCGTCGCATATCTTGGTGTTTTCGTTGCCAATGCTTTGATCCACTTTGTCTGGAGTCTTTTATACATCTTTTCACCGCTGATGATCTTGGCCTATGTGAATGAAAAGTCAGCCTATGTAACCACCAGTCTTTATAAAGGACTCGTCAATGTAGTCCTTTGGAAAATCGTCGCCTCAGTTTTAGGTGTTTTGATGCTAAAGCTTCTGACATCAAACAAAGTTGGCGATGATTGGGTAACCTCTTTTAGCTTCATCGCCATCAATCTCTGCGTGGGCCTAAGCCTGCTGTTTGTTCCAATGACAACTAAATCACTGTTGGGTGATGGTTTGACCTCGATGGCCTCTGGCCTTGCCGCCGCACCAGCATTAGCCACTGTTGGAGCTGCCAAAGTTACCGCCAAAGCTGGAATGGAAAAAACGAAAAACGCCGCTCTGTTTTCTGCAAGACCCGTTTCAAATTTTGCCAGCCGAATTTCTGCACCGATAACTAACAAAGTCGATAAAGCCGCCAAGTGGTATGGCAATATCGGCAAAAAACCAAAAAACAAATCTTGAAAGGATATAAATGCTCAATGAAAAAGAAAGTAAGTATTTTGAAAAATGGTCCGATACTCAGAAAAGTCAGCAGTTTCAACAAAGGACAATCATGGGTTTAATGGGACTGGTGGGAATTTTGGCTTTAATTGCCATCACCGCCGGAGAAACAAAACCCCTGGTGGTTGAAAGAGCCAATGCTGTTTTTAGACCTCTTGATGTTGAATCCCGCGAGATCAAACCAACCAAAGAAGCTGTTGGCGATATGTTGACCGAATTTATCATGGCCCGCTATGAATGGAAAACTTTTGATCCGCAAGCCATCATCAAAAATCTTGAACCCTATACGACTGAAGCTTTCAGAGATCGTTTATTTGAGGAATTTGGCAAAAAAAGTTTTCAAAATAAACCAGGTGAATCCATCGAGCAATCTGTTGCGCGAGTTCGCCCAGATGTTACTC
>DGYJ01000106.1:14056-15840 GCA_002396665.1 Bdellovibrionaceae bacterium UBA5009 | reverse complement strand
CGAGTTCGCCCAGATGTTACTGAAAAATCAGTTCTCGCTAGCTTTGACCGAGTTTTAAGAATCAACAATGTGCCCGTTGTTGTTCCAACCCAAGTCAGCGTGCAACTTTCTGAAGGTCCCAAAACATATTTCAATCCCATTGGTTTGTACATTAACGGTGTGATTGAACATGAAGGTCAGTAAATTTATTTTTGCAGCCGTCATCTCTTTCATCTGTTCATTGGCTGAAGCTGGTCATGTTAGAAATCTTTTAACAACTTCACAAAAAATGCCCGTCATCAATTTGATGACGGGTCGATCTACGGTTTTAAGATTTTCCAGTCCACCTAAAAAAGTCGTCGTCGGAAATCAAAACTATTTCAATATCGAATTCATTGATTCTGATGTGACCATTCAACCGCTGGGTCATGTGGCCAGCAATCTTTTTGTCTACGGCGAAGGTTTTACTTACGGATTTATTTTGAAAGTGAACCAGTCCCAAGAATACGACGACTTGGTTTTCGTTCGTGGTGGTGCGCCCGCCATCATTCAAAATTTGGAAGATCCAAAAAAATCCGCTCGACCTAAAGATAAACTGTTTTCAGTGACACCTCTGGAAAAATACAAAGATATATCGCTAACGGGCTCGGCTTTTAAATGGAGTGACTACGTTCAATGCTACTATGCTGATTTATATCTGACATTGAAGCGTGACAAGGTGGACACCAAAGATGTTTCAATCCGCATCGGTTTGGATGCTGATTTGACAAAAATAAAACCCGTCTTTGAATCGGATGATCTTAAAAAGTCAGTGCGTGTGAGAGTTTTTGCAGAAATTAGCTCAGCTTTACCAAAAGCAGTCATAGTCAAATACAAGAAGGAGGAATTTAGGTTCAATATTAAATGGAAAAAATAAAAAAATGGTGGGCGGCAATTTCCAAGTTTTTTAAAGATCGTTTTTTTAGAGAAGAAGGTGGAAAAAGAAAACTCATCATTGAAAGAGCAGGAATTACGTTTGCTTTGATTTCTGGGCCATTGATGGTTATTTATTTTTTGCTGACCCCTGGCAATACGGCCTATGTCGGAAAATCATCAAAAGTTTTAATGAATGGCTCTCCATCTCCGCAAACAACATCTTCAGTAAATTACGGCGTACCCGTACAAAAAGGACCTGTTGTCGGCGGTGTTTCAACATCTCCACCCAGAGCCAAAGGCTTTCAAGAAATAAAGTTTGCAGCCAAACAGATTTTGCTCCGCGAAGATTCAAGCCTTGGTTATGGTTTTAGCCCTGGTTCAAATTTAATCGGCGAATTGCAAAGCACTATCGACACCCGCGATTCTGCCCAGATTGTGCGAGTGCTGCTTCCTTATGGTGGAACCAGCAAAGATGGAAGCAGCGAACTGCCAAGGGGAACCTTGCTTCTTGGCAGCGTCACTTACCCAGGTAAAGGCGAAAAAGTCTTCATTCAATTTCAACAGGCAATCATACCCGAGGGAAAAACGATCAAGCTTTCTGCTGTCGCCTTAGACCCCAAAGATTATTCAACGGGTTTAACTGGCGAAATTCAAAGTCAGGCAAAAGCCCGTGTTCTTTCAGTGATGGGACTGAGTGCAATGTCTGCCATGGGTAGTGTCTTAACGGAAAAAGAAGCCATGGGGCAGTATCAGGTCGAACCCAAGGCCAACGTCAAAAATGCGTTGTTAAGTGGTGCTGGAAAAGCTGCCGAAGTCGAGGCCTCGCGTCTGCAAAACCAAGGTGAAACTGAAGACTATCTGCAAGTCGATGCAGGGACAGCTGTGGTCAT
>DGYJ01000106.1:7767-13948 GCA_002396665.1 Bdellovibrionaceae bacterium UBA5009 | reverse complement strand
GGACAGCTGTGGTCATAAGCCTTACAGCAGGACTTAGTTTATAAATAAAGACAAAAAGGAGTCTAAGTCTTGGCGAATTGTTGAAGCCTTCGTTTTGCTGCCAATAAATTGTCTGAAGATGTGTCAATATCTGCCATGGAAATCAAGATATCTGTGGCTTGGGGTATTTAACACCGTGGTTGCTTGTGTGGTTTTCGCTCATCGACCAAATATCTTTTTTTTAAACTTTTTAGACTATTTGAAAATGCCCATGTTCATCCAGAGACTTTATGCTTTGCCAGAATATGCTTGGGGTCGAACCTATTTTTATTTTGGTATTGCCGTCTTGGCCTTTCCGGTTGTGATCGGCGGACTGGCCAAATACAGATTTAAAAAATATCAGACTGCTGTTGATTTACTGAAAATGGGTGACCAAGAACATAAACCACAAGTCGTCGAAGTGATTCCCGAAGAAGAATTAAAAACTGTCATCAAGATCAAGTCACCTGGAATATCTTTAGATAAATTCAAGGCAAAGAGTGGCGACTTTCAGGCTGCCTTTAACCAAACAGTCGAAGATATTCAAGCCGAAGAAAACCAGCCCAATACCATCCAGATCTCAATTTCGCGCTATCCTTTACCAAGCATGGTGTCTTTTGAATCTCACTTAATGGATTTAAAAAACGAAGGCGAATTCATGATCGGACAATCTCGGCGCGGATTTATTCTGCAAAATATTGCCGAGCTTCCGCATATGCTGGTCGCCGGAACTTCTGGGTCTGGGAAAAGTACCTTCTTTAAACAGGCTTTGATCGGACTGATGAAAAGCAGTCCTGACGCTCAATTTATCCTGATTGACCTGAAACGCGGAGCTGAACTTGGAGTCTTTGCAGGCGTTCCTGGTGTTCGCGTGGCTAAGACCATAGAAACTGCTGTCAGTTTACTGCGAGATGCGAAGGAAGAAATGAAGAAACGATTTGATCTGCTTGAACAGAAAGGGATCTCAAAAATTATTCCTGACATCCATCAGGTTCCAAGATTGGTGATCGCTATAGATGAAGCATCTGAACTGATTTCGATTCCTAGTAGGTCTAATCCAGAAAAAAATCTGATGCTAGAAGCCAGGGAAATCACCAACGACATTGCTAAACTGGGCCGCGCTGCTGCTATCAATCTGCTGATTGCAACTCAGAAGGTTCATAAATCCATCATTGATACTGCCTTACAAGAAAACCTTGGTGGCCGAATGGCATTTAGGATGGCGACCTTGGCGAACTCGGCATCGGTCTTAGGATCAAAAGGTGCTAACAACTTATCAACAAATCCTGGTCGTTCACTTTGGCAGTTCGGATTAAAAACTTTAGAGGTTCAGCCACCATTCATCGAAGAAAAGAAAATCAAACGTCTGATTTCTGACCTAAAAGAAAAACGAACGGCTTTAATTCAGCCAAGTACAGCGGAGAAAATGCAAGCTGAGGGACAACCGCAAGCTGATATAAATAAAATAGGAAGGACAAATATTGATCGAACATATGCAGAAGGGACGCCAGCGGACAGCCAGAGTGCTGGCAACACTGTTTGAGCAAAAGGTCTGCGACTTTCACCAATTAAAGGCACTTTGCTTTGGTAATTTAGGCAGCTCTATGGCGCGAAAGATCCTGGCTAAGATGAAAGACTGCCATCTAGTAGAAACGAATTCATATTCACGTTTGGGGACAATGCCAATCAATCTCTACAGTTTGTCACCAGGTGGGTACAAACAGCTTGCTTGGCACTGCGATCATCTACCAGATTATAAGCAAATTAAGTCTAACTACAGAGAGCATGATCTGGCTCTTTCAGATATTCGTATTGCGTTTCAATATTTAAAGGAGTGTGAATATTTTCTCTCAGAAAATGTTTTAAGATCGAAGATTCTGGAAAGCTCGTCTACTGCTATTGCCAATATCAGAACTGTAAATGCCGACGCTGCTATTTTGCTGAATTTTGATGGAGCACAGATCTGGAGTTCTGTTGAATACGAAAGGTCTTTAAAATCCAATGACCGTTACATCGAACGCTTCAAAAGACTGTATTCAAATTCAGATCTTAAGCTCACCATTTTCATAACTGAAAACCAGCAGATACAAGACATCTTGCGAAAAATTGAATCGGAAATTTACCCAAACATAGAGCGAAAAGTACTGTTCGGAACCTACAATGACCTGATTTCAAATAATTCAATCGCCACCGTTTCCACGACGTCAGGTGTATTTGTCGATTTTCATAAGGATAAAAATAAAGAGATCTTTCTGCCAACTCTACAAACTCGAATTGGCCAATAGATTTTAAATTCAATCCAATTCATAAACACCATCTGGTTACACGACCATTACACTGCCAGTCGACAAGCGGTGGAATTGTATTCCACACCCCAATTTTCAACAGCCTTTCTAAGTTATTGAATCCCACAATCAATTTCAAAAATTTCCATCAATAAAAACTCTAACCAGTCCCTTAAATAGGGACTATCGAGGTCAAAATGAAAAAACTCAAAAAAATCTCCATTTTCATCCTTACTCTGTATCTAGTTCCCTCTATTTTCTGTGGTTGTTCAACGATGTCAGACTCCCTGGTTCTAGGCATTGGAACAGGTGCTGCTGTGGGAGGAATCGTCGGTCACAATTCCGGTTCGCAAGATGCTGCTGCTGGCGCTGCTATCGGCGCGGCAGTCGGCGGTCTTGCATCCTATGTTCTGCATAAAAGAAATGAAAAGAATGAAGAAAAGATTCGGCGCGATACTCTGTTGAATCTGGAAAAATATGACGTGTCTGGGCCCCGTGGATCGTCCCTAAGAAACCCTGGCGAATCCGATCATCTGCTGACAAAGCCTGTGGTCGATTCGGAGTGGGTTGAAACTCAGGTCCAAGGTGACAAGTTAGTCGAAGGTCACCGTGTCTGGCGAATCATTGAAAAACCAAAGTGGATTCCTGGCAAAGCCGCCGTTAGTGAAAGCAAATAATGTCCTATCGTTTATCTGTTAGCGAAGAATCCAAAGTTGCATTGGAACAAATGATCGAAAGACTTAAAACAGAGCGCCCTGAAAGCAGCATGACCCCTTCAGAGCTGACGGACTGGATCATCAAAAAATTTCAGCCAGCTTTGTTTAAAAAATACTTCGATCAAATTGCAAACGATCATTTCAACATCAAGGCTTTTGCCCGCACCAAAGTTTCCACCCTGAATACGCTGAACGATTTTGAAAACCTATATAAAGAGATCAAAGAAAAAATGAAAACAACGAAAGGAACGATTGAGCGAAAAACTGACGGAGAATAATGGACTCGTGGCCCCTGATAGTTACTGGCTATTGAGTGATGAAGAAAGATATGAATTGTTAAATGGCTGCGGCCCAGGTGTTTTGTCCGGTGTCGTACCAAGCCAAGTGTTGGGCGCTAATTTAAAACCTGCCTGCGACATTCACGATTACATCTATGCAAAGCCTGAAACCGTGAATGACCGATCTGAAGCCGACAAAATGTTTCTGAAAAATATGACGACCATCACGGACAGAGAGGTTTCATTTCTTCCGCACCGAATCCTGGCCAAAGTCGCCACCAGCATTTATTATTTTGCCGTTCGCCTTCTAGGCGGACGGCTGTTTCGTGAGTGAACATCCTTTGATGATAAGGCAGTGCTAGTTGACCAGTCCAGGTCTATGGCTTATTTGGACTTGTTTTTGATTCTGCAAATTCATTTTTAGGAATACGTACGGTATTTGTTTGCCACTGCCGGCCATATCCTGCTGTCCCAAAATAGATACATACATCTTGAGGAGATTGCTCTAGGTCAAAAGCGATGGACGGAGGGATATTTTTTGAATTGGCAGGTTGTGATCGATGAATATAAATTTCATATTCAACTTCTCTATCTTGCTTTTGAGGTGTTGTTTCGCTGGGATATAAAGAGTGATCGAAATCTTTTCCCTCTTGAAAAGAACCTGCTCCCAACAGAACTTGTTCTTCGCGATTCCCATGCCACCAATCATATTTTATTTTTAGATCGCAAAATGATTCGTGGCCATAAAACCATTTGCTTGATTCTTTGAGGCTGTAGTTCGAAATCAGAACTATTTTATACATTGGAGCAGAGAAGTTCGCATTCTTCTCTACACGCTGAATCGACTTCAACTTCAAATCATCTACAACAATCTTGCTTGCGCAGCCGACCATGAATGAACAGAAGAAAATGAAAGAAAATAGTCTGATGGTTTTCATTAAGATTAAAATCGTACGGAAAGCAGGGCCGGTCAACATTCCAATCTCTTCAAGATGCAGATTGTTACCACTCATCCCATGGTTTTTAGCAATAGCTCAAACACTCTTCACCCATTTAATAACTGCCTGAAACGGCTCTCGGTTCAATTTGTAAATCTGGTGGTTGCCGCTTCTTTCCACCTCTAAAAATCCGGCAGCCACCAGCTCTTTTAAATGTTTATTAGTTCCAGACCAACCAACATCCATTTGATCCACGATAGGGCCCACTGGCGAAGAATCATCATTTTGACTGATATACGTTAAAATTTTACGCCTCGCTGCGTGAGATAAGGCCCAGAAAATTTGTTCAAGTTCATCCTGTTGCTTTTTAGATCGCACTTATTCCTCCGTTGCCAAATTAAACTAATCGCAATCTATTTTTCTTTCAAGAGAAATAGATTGCTTCAAGAAAGGAATTTTATTATATAATGAACCATGTCGAGCGCGGAGAAAGCTCGAAGATCTTTGAAAATCGAATAGCGCCGGAATACGTTTGTACGAAACTAGCCGCCGAGTATTTAGGAATTTCTGAGAACGCCCTTCGCATCTTAGTTTGTCGCGGAAAAATTGCCGCTCACAAATTTGGCCGAAGACTGCGTTTCAAAATTTCTGAACTACGCCAGCTCTGTCTTAGAAAGGACTAACCATGTCGATTTCTAAGATCGAAAAGAACGGTAAAATTTCATACGAAGTATTTGTTAAAGTAAGAGACTCAAATGGAAATCAAAGAGCCGTTAGAAAACGCGGCTTTTCTTCAGAACGTGAAGCCAAAAGAGCTGAGTTTGAAATACTCAGCTCCATGCAAGGTTTCAAATCCAAAGTGACTTGGGATCACTGGATCGAACATTTTCTTGAGAGATACAAGAATGAATACAACGGTTCGACCTATGTGAATTACAAGCACAACCTTGGCAAAAGAGTGACCCCCAAATGGACGGGTCAATTTTTAGATGAAATCACTACGTCTGATGTTCATTCATTGATTTTCAACGACATCACCAACGTCTCTAGCCATACCAGAAAGACATTCTTAAAAATTATTAAGCGTGTTTTTAATATGGCTGTTGAAGAAGGTGTTCTCATTAGAAACCCAGCCATCGGAATCAAGGTTCGAGTCGCCGAAGTAGCCCAGAAGGTTTTGAATCGAAATGAAATCGAGATCTTCCTGCGAGAAGCAAAATCATTGAATCACAGATTTTACACTCATTGGGCCTTGGCTCTTTTGACCGGAATGCGAAGTGGTGAGCTTCAAGCCCTAAAATGGACCGATGTAGACTTTCAGAGTGGCATTATAAATGTTAACAAGTCTTACAGTCGATATTTAGGCGAAAAGTCCACCAAATCTGCAAAGAACCGCGTTTGTCCAATGTCCTCGGAATGCCGAAAGCTTTTAACTGAGCTTAAGCTGATGACCGGATCAACTGACCACGTTCTGCCACGTCTGAACGAATGGACACAAGGCCAGCAGGCGTCGGTCATTAAAGAGTTCTGCCAAGGCATCGGGGTGACCCCCATCAAGTTCCATGACCTCAGGGCCACATTCATTACGCAAATGCTGCTTAACGGAGTGCCCCTGGTAAAGGTCATGGCCATTGTAGGCCATGCTTCTTTGAAAACGACCCAAGGCTATACCAGAGTCCTTGGAAACGATGTTCAAGGGGCCACGGACAGTCTGGGGATTTCACTTCCTGATTCACAGGAATTGGGCAAAGTATTTGAACTGCGACGATAAATGATCTAAATTCTTTGGATCATTAGGGTTTGGGATATGCCAGGATGGGCCTGGTAATATTTGGTAACAAGCATGGCTTTTTGGTCAGGGGTTTCAATGAGTTACAACTCAAAAATCTCCCCGACCAATTTTCTTTGGTTCTACGGTTCTATTCTATCATTTGCCCGACCTGATG
>DGYJ01000106.1:6310-7566 GCA_002396665.1 Bdellovibrionaceae bacterium UBA5009 | reverse complement strand
TATACTTTCCTTTTCAATTGGTTTAACTAAAAAATGGTGACTGCCCAAGGATTCCGTAATTTCTGCTTGAGTAGTAAATTTTTTGTAACATTTAGTTTCATACCTAGGAACTTTGATAAGTGATACTTGCTCCCTTTTACAATGGAAATCAAAAATTTTAATTTTAGATCCAATTTTCAAGTCTGAATTTGAACTGCAAATTTTTACTGCACCATCTGCATTGGATTCAAAAACACGATCTTTATTGTGCTCATGACCTGAAAAACTTGCACATGATGACAAGGTCAACCCCACTAAAAAAATAAATAGCTTCATATAATCTCCCTTTTGATAAAATTCTAAAATTAATATTGTTTCTAATGAGCTACCTTACCCGTCATGTATTTCTCAAATTTAGAAAAAACCACTGGTAACACAATTAAAGTAAGCAATGTCGAAGAAATAATTCCGCCGATAACTACTGAGGCCAAGGGCTTTTGAACTTCTGAACCAATTCCTGTAGAAAACATCATAGGAATAAATCCAAAAATAGCTACTAATGCTGTCATCATCACTGGACGCAGACGAACTAAAGTTCCAGACAACACAAGATCTTTTCCCGTTTTTCCTTCAGCTTTAAGTTGATTAAAAAAGTTCACTAAGACCACGCCATTCAAAACTGCAATACCTGATAGCGCAATAAAGCCGATTCCCGCAGAAATACTAAACGGAAGCCCGTTAAGCATAAGTCCCACAACTCCACCCACCAAGGCCATGGGAACACAAGCAAAGATCAGAATCGTCTGGCTTATACTTCCGAAGGCTGCATAAACCATCATCAAAACAAGGATTAAAGCGATCGGAGCTAAGATTAATAATCTTGATCTTGCCTGTTCCAAGTTTTTAAAATTTCCACCCCACTCATAATAATAACCTTCAGGAAGCTTGACCTCTTTTTCAACCAACGCTTGAGCTTCTTTTACAAATGATTCAGTATCACGACCTCTCAGGTTAATAAGTACTGCCGTTCTGCGATTTGAATTTTCACGGTTCACAGAACCATAAGTTTCTTTGAAGCTAATCTTTGCTAAATGGCCTAATGGAACTGTTGTGTTCATTCCGATCCCGACAGGAAGAGCCTTAACCATTTCTAAGTCCGAACGCAGATCATCCTTTAAGCGAACAACGATAGGAAATTTTCTTTCGCCCTCATAAAGATGACCAGCTTCTTCACCACCTAAAGCAATTGAAATCGAGTTTAGCACATCATTAATTGA
>DGYJ01000106.1:523-6149 GCA_002396665.1 Bdellovibrionaceae bacterium UBA5009 | reverse complement strand
GGAAGCCGAATAACGTCGAAGCAAATCCTCTTGTGGTTCAATTTTTAAAACTGGCGAAGTCCCAGCTAGATCGACTTCGACATCTCCAGCACCGTCTACTTTAGAAATAACTTCCTGGGTTTTTTTCGCAAAGTTGACAAGCGTGTCGAGATCCGGACCAAAGATCTTTACTGAAACATCGGCTCGAGTGCCTTCTAGTAATTCGTTAAAACGCATTTGAATGGGCTGGGATGCAAGATAGTTTTGTCCTGGCAGTTCTTTTTGAAGTTTTGCAACAATCGCATTTGTTAGTTCTTCAAAAGTTCTTTTTTGCCCATTGACTTTATCCCATTGATCCCTGGGTTTTAGCATGATGTATGTATCCGACACGTTGACACCCATAGGGTCCGTCGCAACTTCACTGGTTCCTATTCTTGAAAAAACTTTATCGACCTCTTGGAACTCTTCCACGATCAAGTCAGCCTTTTTTTGATACTCAACGGACTGACTTAAACTCGAGTTCACCGGACGAATCATATGAAAAGCTAAAGAGCCCTCACTCAACTGCGGCAAAAATTCTGCCCCGCGAGTCATGAAAAGTCCCACTCCTAAGACCACTGAAGCTAACGCCAGCCCCAAAGTCAAACGCTGTCGACGAAAGGCTTGTTCAAAAATTGGTGAATATTTATTTCGTATCCACTGCATCAACTTAGGCTCTTTGTCTTTGGCATTCCCACTAAGTACAAGGCTTGCTAAAGCAGGCACTGTCGTAAAAGAAAAAACTAATGCCCACAAAACTGCGATGATAAATGTCGATGCCATGGGCCGAAACATTTTACCTTCGACACCTGAAAGTGCGAAAACGGGTAAGAAAACCATCACCACAATAATTTCACCAAATCCAGCCGCTGTACGAATTTCCACGGTGGCTTCATAGATTGCAGTTTTAATTTCTTCTGCTGAAAGTTTTCGACCGAATTGCTTCGCACGTTCATGGATAAAGCGAACACAATTGTCCATGACAATGACGGTTCCATCCACGATGATACCAAAATCTAGCGCACCTAAGCTCATTAAATTTCCTGATATACCAAGCGGCTTCATCACAAGAAATGTTGCAAGCAAAGTCAGTGGAATTGTAAATGCAGTTATAATGGCAGCTCGGATATTGCCTAATAGAATTAGCAATACAATTGTAACCAGAATAGCACCCATAAGCAAATTATGCTCAACAGTACCAAGGGTCGCATTGACTAAGTCAGAGCGATTGTAGACGGTTGTCAGCTCCATTCCTTGCGGCAATGTTTTACTGATCTCTTCAATTTTTTCATGAACTCTGGTGGAAACAGTACGACTATTTTCACCAAGTAACATCATAACCGTGCCTAATACGGCCTCATCGCCATTGTATGTTGCTGATCCAGTCCTAAGTTCTTTTCCTAGTACCACTTGTCCAACATCAGCGATTGTAATAACTCTTGCAGATTCGAGATGCTTAATTGGAACTCTTTCTATTTCTTTGGCCGACTTGATTAAGCCTACACCCTGCACAAGAAATTGCTCTGCAGTTTGTTCGACATAACCTCCACCCACATTTTTATTTACCTTCTCTAAAGCTTCTTTTATTTCATCGAAATGAATTCCATAAGCAGCCATTTTAGCGGGATCAGGCTGAACGTGATATTGTTTTTCATAACCACCAGACACATTAATCTCTGCGACCCCTTCAACGGTCAGAAGTCTCGGCTTTAAAAACCAATCCATCGTCGCTTTAAGTTCCATAAGTTGCAAAACTCGCTCTTCACCTTTTTTGCGCTCCTTAAAATCGATGACGAATTGATAAATTTCTCCTAGACCTGTTGAAATAGGACCAAGTTCTGGCGTTGCGTTTTTAGGTAAGTCACGCTGAACATTTTGAAGCCTTTCGGTTACAAGTTGCCGGGCCCGGTAAATATCCAGACCATCTTTGAAAATAACAGTAACTTGTGAAAGTCCAAAACGGGTAATGGATCGCACCTGCTCTACGCCAGCCAAGCCCCGCATTGAAGATTCCACTGGAAAAGTTACTGTTCGTTCGATTTCCTCTGGAGCCAAACCCTCAATAACCGTATTAATTTGAACTTGGTTATTAGTGATATCTGGAACTGCATCAATCGGCAAAGATTGAAAGCTGATAACACCTGCGACGATCACTAAAACTGTCAGTAACAATACAAGCCCGCGATTAAAAATTGAAAAATGAATAATTTTGTTTAACATAAAGTTCCTCGTTTAGTGAGAGTGGCCCTCAGGGGCCCCACCAGTAGCTGCTATTTCTGAAGTCCGTAAGAAGCCCAAGCCTTCGATGACAACCTCGTCACCCATCTTTAAGTCTTTTGACTTAATACGCATTTTGCCTTCGCCTCGACCTACCAGAACAAAATCAATTCGCTTAAAATTTCCGTTTCTTAGTCGAAAGACATTTCTTTCGATCCCAGATTTAACAATATTCTTCTCTTCCAGCAGAACAGTTCCTGCCGCATCAACGGAAACAGTTCGAATTTCAAAATTCTTTTTGGCCTCATCAGACAACATAAAACCATCTTCTTCATTATAGGCAGTAATCCCTTTATCCGGACCAACTTGAGAATTCTCCTCTTCATGCTCTCCGTGATGCTGACCCTCATGTGCCTCTTCGGATCCAGCATGGTCGTGGTTGTCATGGTCTGCATTTTCATTCGAATGAGCTGATTTTTTTTCATCACTTGAAGATTTTTCATTCCCGTGTTCAGACTCATCGTGATCATGATCGTGATCTTCAGTATGACTTTTTGTTTGGTTCTGAGAATTCGATTTTTTTTCTGCAGAATAAGAAAAGTTCACAAAAATAAATAACTGCAACAATATTAATAATTTAGAAAATCTCATAATGCCTCCTCGATAGAAACACCATCTAATTCATAAATTCGAAAAAGGCTTTCTAAAGTCTTTCTTTCAATTTCATTTTGAGAAGATCTAAACTCAAAAAGCTGGCGATGCGCCTCGATCAACAAAGAGCTATTGATCAGGCCTCTATTGTATTTTGAGGCTAAATTCTTTGTTTTTTTGACGACATCCATTTCATTGGGAGATTTCTTTAAAGTCTCTACAGATGAATTGTAAAATTCTATGGTTCGTGAACGCTCGTTTTTGACTTCACGATGCGCCAATTCTTTGTCGACTAGCGCACGCTGATAGGCAGAGGCTGCAATCTGCTTGTTTCCCGAATTCCAATTTAGTAATGGAATCGGCAAAGTCAAATTAAAGCCAACTTTTGAAACTTCTAGTGAACTTTCAATCTCTTGATCGTAGATTATCCCAGCCTTTAATTCTGGCCAAGCATTGGCTTTGCTAGAATCAAAATCAGCTTCCGCTGCTTTAAGTTGATTTTCAACTTGCTGAATTGGCCAACCGTTTAGTTCAGATCTCTTAAGGCTAGGATCAGGCCAATTTTTTCTGTGTTCAGGCAGTAGTTTTTCCAATTGCTTACTGGTCATTCCAGGAATATGCGAAAAGAAATCTTCAATTTTTTTTCTATCTGAAATTAAGCTAGATCTTTTAAACGAAAGATCTCCAACTGCAAGTCTAAAGACACTTAAAGTAACATCCTGATCAGGGCTTAGCATCGCCCGGGAACTTAGTTGTGAAATGACATTCGAATAGGTTTCTAATGTCATTTCTAATGTCGAAATTTCTTCACTAATATGCATAAGGTGGTAAAGATTTAAGGCGACTTCAGCAACAAGCCCATTTTTCCCTTTAATTCCTTCAATTTTCAATAATTCAGATTCTGCTTTTGCCTTTGCTTTTTTCGCAGATCGTTGACCAAAAAGTTGAAATGGATAGGAGATGGCAATCCTATTGTTACCAACACGCCCCCCAAGACCACGCCCTTGTATGGTTTCAAACTCAAGCTCAGGATTTGAAAAAGCAGATCCAGCATCCAGAACGCCTTCACTTTCAGATAATAACAAATTATTCTTTTTGCTCATTGGATGCTTTTCCGCAAGACACTGGACAAGTTCTTTAAAAACTTTTTGTGGGCAAAGCACTTGGGCTTTTGCGGTCGTGCCAAAAAAAAGAAACGAAAATATGAATACTAAAAGATACAAGCAAAACCTCCGAAATATAGTTAAGTCCAACGCATTAGGTGCAAGACTTAAACTTTAGGAGGCCTTTTTAGTTTTTTGATAAATTCTTGCTCTGAAAGTTGAGCATAAAAAGAAATGTATGTTTCTAAAACATAAGCAGGACTTGAGACTTTAAGATCAAGATTTTTTACGACCACAGAGTGAACACACCCACAAAAATGTACTCCACTTTCAGAACATCCACTGTTTTGTGCTTTTGCAGACTCATCAGAGTTTTCCAAGTGTACCGAAGAAAATGGCACAGATTTTTTTAAAAAAAGATCTAAAGCATGAGAATGTCCCAGCACTGACACAGAAAAAAACATGATCAAAAAAGCACAGGCAAGGCGGATTCTCATGATGTAAAAACTATCCTTTTTTATTGCTTAAGTCAACTTGTGCGCCTCACTTTAGGCCGCACAAATTGGATTTCTGAGTTTTCTATCGGCTATAGCAGTACATAACTTAAGGCCGCCCCAACACTTGAATCTTTTGCTCTGGCTTCCATCAACGGAATCTCAAAATAAGGCGATATTGAGGCTTGTTCGTTGAGCTGAAATGTCATCCCCGGATAAGCCGGCAAATTATTGAATGATTCAGAACGATTTCTTTTAAGTGCCCAAGATGGATATATAGCAAAGTCGAAACTTACTGAATCCTTAAGTTTGTAAGCCATGCTTAAATAATGTCCATGACTAAATATATTCTGCCCGTCTTTAATTTCATTGTTCAAATAAACCTTCGGAATAAGTATATAGCCTAAACTTAAGTTTTTAAGTTCCTTTTTCACATTAATTCTGGACACAAAAGACCCGGCTAGATTTGCGTCTTTAGATGCCTGACTTTGTGGAAAGTAATATCTCACATCTCCTGTGACAACGAAGCTTTCGTCAGCTTTATAAATGGTTGGATAGTCTAATTTTATATAGGAATCTCCCATTTCGGTGGATTGTCTCCCGTTATTTAGATTCGAATCCGGTCTAAGCACTCCGGCTAAAGACCAATTCGAGTTAAATTTTCGCTTTAAACTAAAATAATGGTTAATTGACCCGCCCCCTGCCGAAGATTGCAAAGTCGGTCCATTCATATAGTTCGAGTAACTAGCTCCCCATTTTTCTTTTAAACTTTGAAGCCCGATTTGATTTGGGCTTATGCTTGCTGTTGAAGTTTGAGAAAATGCATTAAAAGAAATTAATGAAAAACCGATCGCAAAAATGCAATTTTTGATAAAGAAATACACAGATTCCTCCTTAGGGAAAAATATTAATTAAGACGTGTTAAAAATAATTGCGGTCGAAAATCAACCGCAACTGAGTGGATTACAAATTTCGTCCGCTTAGCGTTCTCATTCTAACGGGTGCACTTTCTCGACGAGGCAGAGCGTGTGGGATTGAATCGCTGGTTTCTTCGATGATCTTGAAGGACTTAACAATTAGATTCCCACCGAAAAATAGAAATTTCGGAGTTTTTTCTACCTTGGCCTCGATGCGATAGTTCTT
>DGYJ01000106.1:0-433 GCA_002396665.1 Bdellovibrionaceae bacterium UBA5009 | reverse complement strand
TGAATCGCTGGTTTCTTCGATGACCTTGAAAGATTTAACAACTAAATTTCCACCGAAAAATAAAAATTTCGGAGTTTTTTCTACCTTGGCCTCGATGCGATAGTTCTTTCCAGTTTCGTGATGAAGACGGGTTAGCTCAGGACTATCTACGACGTCGAAAGAATCTCCATCAACATCTCGAACAAATTCTAAAGCATGACGATGTTCAGTGGTGTGACTTCTAGGATCATCTTTAATTTCCCCCACCCAGGTCATTTCCCCGTCGGAGGAATCGGCTTTCGAATCCAAAGTATCCGACGCAAGGGAAGTATTAAGATTAAACAAAAGGGCTGATAAAATTAAAAAAATAAGCGTTTTCATAAATTCTCCATTGAATGCAATAGATTCTAAGCAAGTTTTTTACTTAGTCTTTGCAAAATAAATTGATTTAAAA
>DGYJ01000057.1:27074-29351 GCA_002396665.1 Bdellovibrionaceae bacterium UBA5009 | reverse complement strand
TCGAATATATGGGCTTTAGCGTCGATTTTTATTCGTAAATTACAATCAAATCCAAATCTTTGCCTTTTTTAACTGAGGCAGCACAAACACTGATCGACAGGGGGGCGACTTCGGGCTATCCTTATTGATCGCATTTTAGCCTTTAGAAAATGTGAGATTTGGAATTCAAATTGTGATTCCATCGAGAATCAAAAAGGGGATACGTGTTTTTAAAACCAATGAATCTTCATGACCTGACACAGCTTCGCGGACCCAGCGAACGTGTGCCATTGGCAGAAAAGCCAAATTTTGACGAAGGTCTGCGGTTGATCGAAAAGAATTTGTTTGAAAGTTTTGAATCCCTTTCTGATGTGAATTCGCCTCTTGATATTGAAATGTTTTGGAAGGCTGAACAGGTCATTTCTGTTCGTATCCAAGAGATGGGACCAGAAAATCATTTAAACTTTTCCTGTGCCCATTGCCAAAGCGCCAATAAAGAGATCACTTCTTGTCCCCATTTATGGGCTTCCTATGTTTTGTTTTGGCGCGCCTTAGTTGCAGAAAAAGGTCAGTTGGTGAACCCAGAGCTTTATCGCTTATCTGATGTGATCAAGCAAAGGCTTCAGCTTGAAGAAGAGCAAGATGCACCCAAGACAACATCCATCTACGACACTGTGAAGCTGGAATCCATCAGTCTTTATTTAGATGAAAACTCACAGTTTAAAAGTCCAGCCTTGGGAACTTTGTTTAAAGAAGATCTTTCAAAATATAAAAAACATGAAGTCACAAAAGAAGAAGAAACCCTGGCCCCAAGTCTTTGGAATTTGCCAGAGGTTTTTAGAAAAAAACTTTCTGCATTTTCAGAAAGTTACTTCAACGAGGTCAATAAACAAAATCGTTTGGCTGAAACTTTGCGATATAATTTTAGTAATGGAATACAAATCAGTGCTAAAGAAATTTTAAGACATCCGCTTTATAAAAAAGTCCCAGGTGATTTGTTGCCCCAGGGCAAAGTGAATTCGCCCGTATTTGATCGTTGGCCACTTTTGCAAACGGCAGAAAATGCCTATGTTAGCCCCCAGCTTTCAGAGCTTGAAGAAGTCGTACAACTTCTCATTTCTAAAGTTGTGGCCCAACATCGTCGTGGCAAGTTGGATCTTTATTTGCAATCAAAGGCCCTTCCGTATTGGGCCCTTAAAGTGCAAGAAGTCGAATTTGATGTTTCGCGCGAATTGGATTGGCGAGTCGAATTTAAAGAAAATAAAAACCTGACAGCTGACTTTCAATTGGTCAGTTTTAGAAAACAAAGTCTTAGTTTTTATGAATCCTTTGCGGTGGATGCTGAAAATGCCATTGTCTACGTTCACCCTTGGTATCGGGAATTGACCCAGCTGCAAAAAAAACTTTTAGATCTTTCGCAAAGCTATTCGCTGCCAGATCAAAAAATGCCAGGCTTCGAGCTGCAAAGCGAATCCGAAGCTAAAGTTATTTTAAAGTACCTACGAACACGAAGTCTTCCAGTTAAAATCAAAGGCGAATCAAAAACATTATCGGCTGATCAAAGTGTCACCGAAATTCGTCTAGACACCCAAGGACATTTTTATATTCAGCACGAAGGCCGTGTGCCGGGGCAAAAAAATATTGCCCGTCGTGGTTGGTCCAGTAAGTCAGTCATTTATTTTCAAACCCTGTCCCAGGGCATTGGGTTTATGTTGAAGTCCCAAGCCAAAGATGTTGCTGCCAGATCATTGGCAAAACGCGAATGGGATATGAAGTTATTAAAACATCTTGGAATTCTTCAGTACATCTTCATGGAAACCATGTCGGTTTATTTCGAGGGGACATTGTCCGATGGCCAAAAAGCCAAAGTGGAAGATTTGTTTTTAACACTAGAGCCCCGGATTCATGCCCTATTGACCAGTGGTCAAACAGGTTCCTTTGTTCGCGAAAAAACTTTGGCTGAATTGTGTTCTAAGTCCGTTCTTTCTTGTTTTGCTGATTTTATCCAAATGATTTTAAAAACGGTCACAGAAACCGAATCTTTTTATTCAGAAAATGGCGAAGTCATCATGGAAGGAGTGATCGAAAGGGAATTTCGATTAATCTATGAGCTTATTCGAAAAATGGTCTACGTCAGCCATGGGGAAGCCTTTAAAAGAACTCGCACAGCTTTACTTTCTAAGGTTTACACCGGGGATTTTGAAAAAGATGTGCAACTTCAAGAGGGTTTGTTTTTCTTTTCCGAAGGCGACAAAAAACAAACCAGCGTTCATTCTGCCATTGAATCTTTACAGCCTT
>DGYJ01000057.1:25932-26912 GCA_002396665.1 Bdellovibrionaceae bacterium UBA5009 | reverse complement strand
ATCTTTACAGCCTTTGATTATTAAATCTTTTAAAATATTTTACCAAGATCAAATTTTGCAAGAGCTTGAAGATGATGAATTTCGCGTCGATTTTATTTTGCAGAGTGATACCCATGATAAAAACTACAACTGGTTCGAGCTCAATCCCAAATTTTTCTTGCGCGGGGAAGAAGTTGATCCAGAACAATTTTTAAGTCTTGGGGCAGGCGGTGTGATCGAGTACAACGGAAAGCTTTACTTAGTCCCACAAAAACAACTTCCATCTTTGCGTCGATTAGAAAATTTTTGGCATAAATTACAAAAGGGCAAATCCGAGCTGACGAAATTCAAGGGTAAAGAAAAGATTTACCAACTTCCAAAGCATCAAACACTGGAATTATTGGCATTGCGTGCGTCAGGAATAAAAATTCGTGGTGACGAAGAGTGGAAAAAACTTTGCGAATTTTATGATCAATTAGGTCAAAGCAAAAAAGCTTTTGAACCGCCTCAGTCCACAAAAGCCTTGCTGAAGCCTTACCAGTTGACGGGTGTGCAATGGCTTCAGGACTTGTTTCGACTTCGTTTGGGCGCATTGTTAGCTGATGATATGGGTTTGGGTAAAACATTGCAGACCTTAACCTTTTTGGATGATTTGCGCTCTAAAAATGAACTTGGTCATGTCCTGATCGTTGTGCCTTCTTCATTGATTTTTAACTGGCTTCAAGAAAGCGAAAAGTTTACTCCACTTTTGCCGATGCATGTTTTTTCAAATAAAGAGCGTGATAAAATCGGTCATCGTTTGCAATCCCAACAAGAAACAGTTTTGATTACGACCTACGGTTTGTTGATGGAGCACGAAGATTTTTTAAATCAATTCAAGTGGAAGGTTTTAATTTTTGATGAAGCTCAAAATATCAAAAATGTATCAGCCAAACGAACAAGTGCAGCAAGGTCCTTGACTGCGCAGTTTAAAATTTGCCTGACGGGTACACCCATGGAAT
>DGYJ01000057.1:14974-25761 GCA_002396665.1 Bdellovibrionaceae bacterium UBA5009 | reverse complement strand
AGGCCGGGTACACCCATGGAAAACCATTATGGTGAATTTTATTCTTTGGTGGATTTACTTGTGCCAGGAAGTCTTGGTCGAATCGACGAGTTCCGTCGTGAGTTTGTGAATACAGAAACTATCACACGAGAGCAAATGGATGATTTAAAATTAAAAATCAAGCCACTGCTGATGCGTCGAACAAAAAAAGAAATTTTAGATCAACTGCCTGATAAGCAAGAAACAAAAGTCAGTATTGCCTTTGAAGAAAAACAAAAAGAAATTTACCGAGATATTGCATTGTCCTACAACCAGCGAGTGAAAGAAACCATGGTTTCCCAAGGCCCTGCCAGTGTGCAATTGCAAATGCTGACGGCCCTCCTCAGGCTTCGACAGGCTTGCTCTGATCCAGCTTCTTTACCAAATGTAAAATATAATAAAGTTCCACCCAAGTTAGAAACGCTTTTGGATTCATTACAAGAAATTGTTGAATCAGGCGAAAGCGCTTTGGTCTTTACTCAGTTCCTGCAAACATTAGAGCATACGGCAGAAATTTTGAAAAAAGCCAATATTCCTGTTTTTGTTTTGCACGGGGGGATACCTACGAAACAAAGACAAACACTGCTTGCTGACTTTAATAATACAAAGGGCGGGGCCGTCTTGGTGATGACTCTCAAGACAGGTGGTGTGGGTTTAAACCTAACCAAGGCCAGTTACGTTTTCCATTTAGAGCCTTGGTGGAATCCATCAGTTGAAAATCAAGCCACAGATCGGGCCCATCGATTAGGTCAAAGTAAAGCCGTCCAAGTTTTTAGATATATTATGCACGAATCCTTAGAAGAAAAAATTGAGCTTTTAAAAGATCGTAAGGATGTTAAGTTTCAATCCTTATTTTCATCGACTGAAAAAGACGTCGATGTTGGCGCAGCGGGTTCAGCCCTCAGTAAAGAGGACTTTGATATTCTTTTGGGCTTAAAGTAATTTTAATTGCCCAGTGGAATTAATCTAGGATATGTCGTCTTTATGAAAAGAATAATTTTTTTAATCTCTTGTTTTCAATTTTTAAGTTTAATTTCCTGTGCCCATGTGGATCGAAGTCAGTATCCATCCCATTGGTGGACTGCAGTTCCAAAAGAAGGGGCCCCAGACTGGGAAATACTTCCCCAGGAAGCCGGACCAAACGAAGTCATACTTTCGAAACGAAACGAGTTAGGAATTTTATCAAATTTTGCACCAACACCCTTTGTTTACGAGGGCATTCGTTACGCCAGCGTTGAAGGTTTTTGGCAAATGATGAAATATCCAGAAGGTAAAGACGATATTCGCAGCAATCCTTCATTGGTATGGACTTACAACCGTGAACAAGTTCAATCTTTGACTGCCTTCGAAGCCAAAAAAGCAGGAAGTCTTGCCGAAGAGAATATGAAAAAATTAGGAATTGATTGGGTGAGTTTTAATGGACAAAAAATGCCCTATCGTTCGATGATCCCTGGCGAGCACTACAAATTAATTCTTGCCGCGATGAAAGCCAAAATGGAGCAAAATCCCGAAGTGAAAAAGATTTTACTATCCACTGGAAATTTAAAATTAAAGCCCGATCACAAGCAAAGTCCATTTTCACCTCCCGAGTGGAAATACTATGAAATTTGGATGAAATTTCGTGATGAATTAAACAAGGATAAACACTAATTGTGTCAAAAGTTTAATCGCCCCTTTCTTGTTTACAATATCCAAAAAAATCACAACATATTTTCATAATCTCTGATAAAAAGTGCTTATTCGTAAAATCGAAAAGATTTTCAATCTAAAAACTTAAAGGAGTTTATTATGAAAAAAATCGTATTAGCAGTAGCAACATCAATTTTGACAATGTCCGCAGTTTCATTCGCTTGTGACGTAACGCCTGCAGGTTCTGCCTGTCTAGTTGAAGAAACAGGGGAAATTATCAGTGGAAGTGAATTTTTTAGTCGTGTAGCAAATAATTCAAATCGACATGACACATGCACTGTGGGCCGCGTGAAAGGATCACAAAGTGGTCGTATGTATTACAATGGCCGTCGTATTGAAAAAGATATGGGATGTTTGTCTCATAACGAAATTAAACAAATCAAAAGTATCTATGGTTTGACTGGCGAGTGCAGAACATACACTTGCAGAGAATTATAATTCGAAATTGAATTTTTAATGATCAAAGGCGAAGATGTAGAATCTTCGCCTTTTTTATTTGGGGTTAATGTGGATTTATCGGGCTGTTATCGGCTTTCAAAAGAGAACGAATTAATTCTGAACTTGAAAATCCAAGCGCAGGCTAAGACACCTGAATTTAGCGGTCGCCACGGGGATAGTATTAAACTTAAGATTGCAGCGCCTCCTGTCGATGGAAAGGCCAATGAAGAAGTCATTCGTTTTCTGAGTCGCACTTTAGGTCTACCACAAAACTGTATTGAAATTATTAAGGGCTTAAAAAGTAGTCATAAGCAGGTGATTCTTCGAAACATAGACCCTGAGCGGGTTTTAGAGCTTCTTCAAACAGCAACAAACTAGACCATTGTCGATCACCGAGGTCTATTTTTAAGTTGTCTGCATTAAGTGGATATTCAGAAATACCGAAAAAGAGACACGATGAAGTGTTTCTTTTTTATTTTATTCAGCATGTTTTTGTGGTCTTGCGGAGCACAGTTTCCGACAAAAAGTGCTCTGCAGATGATAAGGGATGATAATCAAACATCCAGGGATGATAATTCCCAGGGTGATGAAATATTACCCAATCAACCAGCAGTGAATTTAAGCATATGTTCTAAGTTAGATTTTAAAAATATTATTTGGCCTTCATTTTTTGATGAGATCACAAGAAATTCTTTTGCAGCGGCATTAAACATTACAAGTAGTTTTGAAGGTCACCACTCTTGGTCGGCGGTGGCAGGGGATTCTGATCAAATGGGACTAAGTCTTGGGCTTGTTCAGCAAAATTTTGGATCAGGTACATTGCAGCCACTTTTGTACAAAATGAAAAGCAAGTACCCGACAAAAATGAAATCCATGTTTTCAAGTCCCCACTATTCAAGCTTTGCAGCAATGATTGATCATTGGGCCATGGGTGCATCGCCACAATCGACACCTGGTGCTGGTCAAACTGTTCCTGTTTCGCTTGAAGATGAATTATTTCCCAGTGATGATGTCGTTATTTCAATTCTGGATCAGCAAAAAAATTTGCAACTTTTTCCAATGGCCACTGCGCAAAATGAAGAAGTCCTTTGGGCGCGAAAAAACATACTTACCGGAGTTAATGTCAAAGCGGACTGGAAGCTTGAGTTGCAAAATTTAGCGGCCACACCAGAGTATAAAAATATTCAATTCAAAGAGTCCTTGAAGTTGCATATCAAAGCAGAAAATTATCGGGATTACTTTGGATTTATTTCTTTGCAAAGTTATCTTTTTTTATTTGATATCGTTGTGCAAAATGGTGGATTCAATAAAGATCATTTAAGTCAGTACAAAGCTTATATCAAAACCAATCCATCGATCTCCGAGTCTAAAAAATTGAATAAGCTTCTCGAGATCCGCTTGACCACAGTAAGGCCCAAATACGTTTCCGATGTCGCAAGCAGAAAACAGACAATCCTCAGGGGATTGGGAACTGTCCATGGTCAGTCCCGGGATTTGAACAAAGAGTATTGTTACTCTAGCAGTATTGCTATTGGGCCTGTACAGGGTTTCGACAGTCAATTTTTACAATAGTTTGCCCAAAAACGCCCTCCTGTCTTCCCCAGAACCATTTAATTTGCTTTAAAAGTCTAACCTGAGCCTGACATCAAATTTAAAATCTTAACGACATTTTAATGGAGTTTTACCCCTCATCTAGTGTAAAACATCGACCACGAGGTGAGTAATGAGATTAGCCCTCTCTGTTTCCGTTGTGATCATCAGCCTTTCTGCAGTTTCTTGGTCAAAGACCAATTCTTTGCTGCGTTTTCCAAAAAACTCTGTCCTTGTGGCGCAGAACTCTTCGACGTTGACTGCTTCTGGCGCATCGCCAGCAAATAGTCTTTCTGTTAAAGCCCCTGCTGTTGAAGAAGAGTTTCAAACTAAGTACAAAGGAACTGCCGTAGTCCATTTTTTAGGTCGAAGTCTGACCGATGAATATGTCAAAGCCAATGCTGGTTGGATGTTTATTTCGACAGGGCTGGAAGTTGAGTACACAAGCTGGTTGTCAATGAATGTCGGTGTCGCCTTTATGTTAGGCGAGGGTGCTGGTCAAAATTATTATACAGACGAAGGAAGCACAACGAATGCTGTTGGAATTGATGAGCTTTCTGTCAATTTGAAACCATTCAAGTTTTCGACATTAAAATTTGGTGCCTTGGATGCGCGATTGAACCCATTGGTTTCCGTGATGACTCCAAACACTTATGTTGGGGCTGCTCAAAAATTTGAATTTGCGAATGAAAAAGAAACTGCAAAGTTAATGTTTCAGTTGAACGAACAAATGCCAGGTGAAGGTGTTAAAACGGGTGGCGTTGTAGATCAGCAGAAAAATCCATTTTTCTTGGCTGCGACGATGCAAACAGATTTGAAAGCGGAACCCATATCGACAACATTTAAATTGGCTGCGACACGATTCCAGTTTGGGAACTTGTCCAATGGTACGGCGAAGTCCTCTTTGATGAAAGGAAATTCCCCTTTATCATTTACAGGTCAAGGTGATGCGACCCAATTTTTGATTGGGTTTTCAGGAACTGAAAGTGCGGCGGCTGTAGAGACTGAATTGACAAATAATATTACGACAACTTTAAAGGGCGGCATTATTAAGAATGACCGTGCTCCGGATGATCGTAATCAAGGGCAAGTGGGAACAGTCAGTGTAAAGTTTAAAAAGGGAAATCTTGCCTATATTCCTTCTTATACGGCTTTTAATGTTCAAGCGGACGTGACACCTGCGGCTTATACAATCAGTGCCAATCGTTATCACAATCGCAAAGGACAAAAGATGGAAATGAAAGTGGAGCTTGAAAAGCAAAAACTTTCTTTCTACGGAAACTACACCAAGGCGGATGAGCTTGTTGAGAATCCTTACCTTGCAGATCGAGAAATTTATAATTTAGGCGTGGAGGCCAAGTATGATCTTTTCTAAAATGTCATCGAAAACTGCTCTTATTGCATTAGCTGCTATCAGTGCTTTTTCTTGCAGTGAGCGTGAAAATTCACAGATCAAAAATGCCGACAATGCAACTTTCTATGTGGACTCGGTCGCTGGCTCATTTTCTACGGTTGAAATGAACTCGCAAAGCCTTGCCAGTAAAAAATTGCTTTCAATGACAGCTTGTTTAAAAGACAATGCGGCAAGTAGCTCTGTGAATAATTTGAAATTCGAAGTTGTTGCTGGTGATGTAAGCACGATTAAACAAACAGACAATAAAGGTTGTATCTACTGGCAAGAACTTGTTGATTACGATCCATCTGGAGTTGAAAAAAATGTTTACATGGCACGTACTGTTCGAGCAGTCGAAAGCCATTCTGGTGAAAAAAGTTTTTCAGTCTCTGTAAATCCTTGGGGCGAGAAAATGGCCTACTTCCCGCAGGTGCAAGCTCAATCTAATGCTCAGCTGGCAATGGTATCCTATAAAGCGAAAGATTTAAAAGAAGCTTCTAATGTTGGTTATGACTACGATTTCGCAATCCAGTTGTCTGAAAAAGTATCTTTAGGTTCTGGAATCCGTCGTCAGTCAGAGATCACGGAACTTCGTTTGAATTACCGTAATATTGATTATGGAAAATTCGAGGTCGATTCAAATCTAAATCTAACTGCATCTTATAACTACGTCACGAATCTGAGTATTTCTTTGCTTAGACAAAGTTTAAGTGAGCTTTCACCAATTAAAATCAAGTCTGGGTTATTTCAGTTTCACCTTGTCCTTTTAAAAGAAACTGCAAATCTTAAAAATCCAAAGGCCTCAGATGTTCTTTCGGCAGTTCAATTTTCTGGCAAACCTTACGGGGATGCTGGTATTATCCAAGAAAGTATCAACTTAAAATTTAAAAATATTGCTGCTCTGGCTAGCCGTATGAATGTGCTGATGACTGTATCATCATTGGATAATCCCCAACTTTTTGAAGATCAAACTTTTGAAGGTGCTCTAAATAAGATTGAGACAAATCAAAATCTTGCAATCGGACTTATTCCGAATACTGCGAATGCAAGATTGTTGTATCAAGCCTATATGTCTCAGCCAACAGGGCAGGAGGCGCAATCAAATGTGGCTCAGAAACTGAAAGATGCTGGCTTTGCTGAAATTAAACAAAAAATGGTTAGTTTTGATAAAACTAAATATCTTTTTATGTCTGAAAACGTAAATGTTGATTTGAATCAAATTATACAAAAAGTTTCGACGGATAGAAGTTTAACTTCAGACGAAAAAGCTGCTCTATGTGCTGCTTTTGTTCAAAATACAAACAATTCATTATTGAAAAAAGCATATCAACAATGTTTGTTAAACCCAGAATCTTCTATTGATGCAAAAGTAACTGATATGGTTGTTTCTGTGAATTCAAAAAACGTATCCGTGTCTATCGGAAGACCTGAAAAGCTTGCGGTGACAGCTAATTTTGACTTAGTTGAAAACACATCTCGTGAGCGTGGTCAAAACCTTGATGCGCGTGCCAGTGGAAGCATTGGAGCTGAAATTGGAGCTAGTCTTGGGTGGGGAAATACTAAACCTGATCCCACACCAGCACCAAAAATTCCAATTGCTGCAAAAGCTTCTGCTTCTGCGAAGGTTGGAATTGGCGGGGAAATTTACTATGTTTCGTCGTATTCACGAGGCGAAAAGGATTCAACTGCTGTTAGTATTTCTTCGACAGAAGAACTAACGTCTGAACCTTTGCTAATTTCTATGGATGTAAGTTCTCAAAAATGTCTTTTGATTACAGCGATGTCAGGTTCTGCACTAGATGAGTCATCTAAAAAAGTAAAACTAGCAACAGGTCGTTATATCTGTGATTCAAGAGTTGAAAGAACAAATAAAACTGAAGTGTATTATTTTATGAATCATAATCGTGGATTAACGAGTTCTTCATTAAATGATCAAAACTCAGCTCAGGCAAATCCTTTAAGATTATTTGTGCGAGGAACGAATATGCACAATTACTTGCGAAGCATTTTATCTGACAATAAATATAAATTTAGTGTCTTCCTTAGAAAAATGACTGCACAGCATGTTCTTGATGATGCATCAAGTTTGATGACCCAAGAAATGCCAGGTCTGTTGTCCTCTGGACAAAAAGATGTGTTTGCAAACTAAGATCTAGAAAAATCACTGCGACCTAACGGGTGCAGGAATAAACTTCAAGAGGGGAGCGGCGCAAGTTGTTCTTCCGATTGAGCAAATAGGCTGCTTTTTCCAGATAATTCACGTTGTAAGTTTTTAAACGTGTATAGCGAAAAAGTGGCCCTTTGTATTTTCGAGCCAAACCTTCATTGGCCACAATCCAAATATTGCAGTCATTAGGGTCTAGATCTTGAATTGCTGATCCTTGAATTTGAATAATCTCCGGGTGGGGGTCTGCAATAAACAAATCTGGAATCCATGTGATGGACTCATCAACACTATAGACTTTTCGAACCTGTGGTTTCGAATTTAAATCTAGAGCTAAGTCGATAATATTTTTTTGTGCAGGTGAATAGCTCGCTGGAATAAATAAAATAAAATTTAAAGTGATTAGGCTGTACCAGCGAATTTTTCTTTTTTGTTTTTCAGCATAAAGATGGCGAAGCAGGGGGGCCATGGCCAAAGCCAAGCAAGGGATCAGTGGAATTAAAAAGCGTTCGAATTTTTGTGGAAATAGCGAGTGCAGTAAAACAAATAGAAAAATAAATGCAAAATTTAAATATTGTTCATGGAAATATTTCTGCCAAAAAGACTTTCCATAGGAATAAATAAAAAATGGAAATGCTGTCAGGGCCATGATCATTAAAGGGTAGTAGGTCCATGGTTCGTTCCCGTACTCGTGGCCATGCTCAAAATTGTAAACGGTGACGGCTAAGAACGAATAGTGGTATTTTCCACGAAAATAAATATCAGGCAGGCCAGCTAGCAAAAAGCCAACAGCTCCAACAGCTGCCAAACTCAATAGATCATTCCATTTTTTATGACGAATTGGCGGTATTAAAAGAGCCAGTCCGCAAAGTCCAACCTGTGGGCGAAGTAAAAATCCAATGCAAATCATCACCCCGGCCCACAGCAGATCTTTTCGCTGTTGTCCTGAAAGGTCGTACCTCATAGCTAAAACCAGGGACATAAACAGCCAGGGGGTCGCAAGACTTTCAAACATGGGTCTTGTTAGCGCAAATGGGGCGGCAAAATAAAGGGCACAGGTGGCCAGGGTCCACCCTTTGTCATCAGTTAAGATTTGTCCCAATAAAATCAAAGCATACAGCAGAATCCCAATATTGATGAAGGCAAGGCTTGCAATAACAAATCGGTACTGACCGTAGGCCGAAGAGATTCCTAGTTGTGAAGCCAATTGGGCCATGGCATGCATAGGTAGAATTTGCACCGCGGACTTGACATCATCTTCGTGGACCAGGGTGTTCAAATTGGATTGTTGGGCTGGAAGGTAGCGAGTCATCGCCGTCCAGTACTCGTCAGACGCCATGAAGCCATCATTGATAATTACAACAGAGAGATAAACCAGTAGAAACAGGATAAGGGGCTTTTTCATGCCCACAGAATTCAATTGAAAACGAATAAGGTCAAATTCTTATTCAGCAGATTTTAATTTTTTAATATTTTTTTGAATCCACTTCTTATAAAAGGCAGCATTCAAATAATAAGCCGTCGAGTTTTCGCAAAGTCGGTCTTTGTCTTCACGGCGGCCTTCGATATAAGAGGCTATCCCCATAATTTTGTAATCTTGATTGGTCTTAACAAGCAACGGCCCACCAGAGTCCCCCTGACATGCGCCAAGCTGATTTTTTTGGGGAATAGAGATCCTCATGCCTTTGTCTTCGAATTGGAGGTCAGATAAATTTCTGTCAACAGCGCGCAGTCTTGAAACTTCGTCTGGATCCTGGGTTGATGTTTTGCCATAACCTACTTGTGAAACATAGGGATCCTGCAGGCTATCTGATGTGTCAAAAAAAGAAATGACTTTGCTGAATGCAGGGGCAGGTTTCGAAAGTTGAATCAAAGCAATGTCATCATTGCTTTGATCAGAAGATGGTTTTTCAATTGATTTAAACTTTTCGTGATAAATGACTCTTTTGGCAGGAATGATGAGGTCGCGATTCATTCCATCGCTACAGAGGGCGCTAATATTGAAAAGAACAAAAACATTTTCGGTGCGATCGAACTTTACACAATGGGCAGCTGTAATTAAAATATCTTTATCAATAAGTGTCGCCGTGCACTTTGAAATTTCTTTGCTATTGGAAGAATTTGAATTTGTGTGAGGGCTTAGTGTTGTTAATATTTGAAATACACTTCTGGAAATAGAATCAGACTTTGAAAGAGCCTTTCCGCCAACGATGGAGCTTCGCTGGATCAAGCAACCCATCTGACTGTCGGCAACGATTTTTGGACGAGGTCCATCGGCAGGTGTGTCTGATTCATTTCTTTGACATGAAAAAATAAATACCACGGCTATTCCTAGCTTTAGAAATATGGGTAAAAATTGATCCGTCGCACTTTTCATAAGCACGTAATTTAACATGATTTTAGTAAAGTTGTATGGTGGCCGCCATGGATTGTAAAAAGTCGTGTTCAAGACTGAAAAGTGTCAACTTTTGAGACACTTCATGCCAGGAAATGGCTTGGTTCGGTACATCGCAGTCCTAAACTTACCTATTGTAATTAAAAACCAATTGGTTAGATCTGTTGTCAAGTTTATGGCCTGGAAATGGCTAAGCTCTTATTTGACGAGGAGTTAGTTATGAATACACGCCTAGTAGTTTTATTATCATTAGCCCTGTTTGTTAGTGCTTGTGCAAAAAAAAGTGCTCCCTCAAGGCTTGGGAATGGGTCTGCACAGGTGCAAACGCAATCTGCCCAAGATTCTGGGCAAAAACTAACTGCTGAACAAGAGCAGCAAAAGAAAATCGAAGAGGCAAAGGCTCTTATTGCTGCCGAACAAGCAAAGGCAGATGCAGCTAAAAATGCCGATGCTGCTAAAAATGCAGGTGGAACTACTGACTTGGCGAACTCTTCAGATGTTGCCAGTGCTGGTAATCCATCATCTGGAAGCGATCAGTCTAATGCTGGCAATTCATCATCGACTGGGGCGGAAGCATCAGTTGAATCTAAAGATAAGAAACAAAATTCTTCCCAAGACTCTGTCTCAATTGATTCAGCAACCAGCCAAGTTGAATCTGCAGCAGGTGAAGATTTAGATAAGAAAAATGAAATTTCAGTTAGTGAAGATTCTGCAGGAACAGATGTTCAAGCTTCAGAATCAACTGTCGAAACTCGCGATAGTTCGTTGGGGTATACTCAGAATGATTTAAAACTGATCAAAGGTAAAAATAGAATTGGCCAGGTTTTATCACTTGGTTACGATCAAAAAGAATTGATCGGCACAGTGACCTATTGCTTTAATGGGGACTCTAAAACCTTAAATAAAGAAACAGAAACTGTATTCTATCTTTTGCCTTCTTCGAAAGCTGTTGTGCAAGAACGATCAGCGACAAGCAATGAATTAAGTTATGTTTTGAATACCTGCGAGCCTTTAGCAAAAGCGACAGATAAAAACTTTCTTGAACTTTATAAAGCTAAAAAAGATGTGGATTTGACCACGAGCAATTTAACTGAAGCCGT
>DGYJ01000057.1:9254-14808 GCA_002396665.1 Bdellovibrionaceae bacterium UBA5009 | reverse complement strand
AAAATTTAGATTTTGTCGACTTAAATACTGGCGACGACAGTCATATCGAGTATGTTTCTTCCGACGGTTCAACCCAAGAAACAATTCAAACCAGTATCATTTGCGTCGAAAATTTGAAATCTAAAAAGCAAATGAAAGAAGACCAAACTCAGGATAAAAAAGTAAAAAATAGAATCACAATTTCTGCGGGCAGTACTTTGTACTTTAATCGCCCACTCGACGCAAAAGACCAAAAAGGTCGTACTTTAAGATCTTTGCCAGAAATTGCAGGCAAGGGTGGAGTTGTCGTTTCTTGTAAAAAATAATCCGTGACAGATCTATTCTAACTCTTAGAATAGATTCTATGTTTAAAAATAAAAAAATATTAAGCTGGGCCCTCTATGACTGGGCTAATTCTAGTTTTTCAACAACTGTTATGGCTGGATTCTTTCCAGTCTTTTTTAAAACTTATTGGAGTCAAGGCGTTTCAGCAGTTGATACGACTTCCAGATTAGGTACAGCGATTTCATTTTCAAGTTTCGTGATTGCACTAGTGACTCCCATTTTGGGAGCTATGTCAGACTTGCGGGAAACGAAAAAAATATTTTTAGTCCTTTTTATGTTGGTCGGCACAATTTGTTGTGCCTGGTTAGGATTTATTGGGACTGGTCAGTGGCCCATGGCTATTTTGGCCTATGGTTTAGCTATGATGGCGTTCAATGCGAGCAGTGTTTTTTATGACTCCTTACTTCCTAGCTTGGGTAACGAGAAAGATTTGGATTATGCCTCTTCCCTAGGATTTTCGTTGGGATATTTGGGTGGTGGTGTTTTATTTTTAATCAATGTGCTTATGTATTTGTTCCCAGCAAAGTTTGGATTAGCCAGCGGAGTTGAAGGGGTACAGTATTCATTTGTTTCCGTGGCCCTATGGTGGTTTTTATTTACATTTCCTCTGATCTTGAATGTTCCAGAACCAAAAAGTGGAGTATCACCTGACCGTCTATCGTCATTGCTGTCACAAACCCATCGTCAGCTTAAAAAAACAATGAAGGAACTGTTTAATCATAAAAATTTATTTCTTTTTGTTGTGGCCTACTGGCTTTATATCGATGGAGTCTACACTGTCATGACAATGGCTGTAGATTATGGTATATCCATTGGGTTCAAGTCTGAGCATTTAATTGTTGCACTTTTACTGACTCAGTTTGTGGGGTTTCCTGCAACTTTACTTTTTGGTCATGTGACCAAAAATCTTGGATGTCGAAAACCTATTTTGGTTTGTTTAATTATCTATTCTATTTCAGTCATACTGGCTTCGCAAATGACAGATGTGTGGCATTTTTATGCCTTGGCCTGTGTGATTGGTTTGGTTCAAGGCGGTGTGCAGTCGCTAAGTCGAAGCTTGTTCGCTAAGATGATTCCTGCAAACAAAAGTGGTGAATACTTTGGATTTTTTAACCTTGTGGGTAAATTTGCCTCGATTTTGGGACCGTTGGTTGTTGCGGCCAGCGTGCAAATCACGCAAAAATCAAATTATGGCTTGATGGGTCTCGTGGTTTTGTTTGGACTTGGTGGCTATTTATTGATGAATGTGAATGAAAACCAAAGAGCCTAGTCATGTTTAGCTTCTGAAGGGTCTGGCTTATTGTCTGAAGCTTCTTCGGAATGGTGAGATTGATTGATCTCGTGGGCCTTTTTGCCTGTAATGCCAACCCATTCAGGGGCATAAATTGCTAGGACAATGTAGACCACCGTGAAAAAAATAAACAATACACCCATGACTATGATTATTTCCATGCCTGACCTCGTGTTTTAAGATATTAGATGTTGTATGAACTTCAATCCCCGTGATCATTATTTTAGAAAAGCTAAAAAAGAAAACTTTGTCGCAAGGTCCGTCTTTAAGCTTGAAGAAATTGATAAAAAAATGAAACTCTTTAAGCCTGGCCAAACAGTGCTTGATTTGGGTGCGACACCGGGCTCGTGGTCGCAGTATGCATCGCAAAAAATTGGCCCCAGTGGTCATATTTTGGCCATTGATCTTAACCCCATGGAAGTGAAGTTAAAGAACGTCGATTTTTATCAAGAAGACATCCATGACTTTAATTTTGAAAATTATTTTAAAGAAAAATCATTAGAGCCTCAATTTGATGCCGTCATTTCAGATATGGCCCCAAAAACAACAGGAATTCGAATGACTGATCAGGCCAGATCCTTTGAACTTTGTGAAATGGCTTTTTCCATTTCCCAAAAATATCTTAAAAAAAATGGTTTTTTTATTTGTAAACTGTTTCATAGCGATGATTTTTCGCAAATGCGGGATATGATCAAAAAAGATTTTAATAAATTTGAAGCCGTGAAACCGGATTCAACAAGAAAAATCAGTAAAGAGATTTTCCTTATCGGTTTAAATAAAAAATGAAATTTATTTTTCAAAATGAAAACTGGATTGTTGTCGATAAAGCTTCTGGTGTTTTAACTGTTCCCTCTCGATTTCAAGAAAAAGATTCGCGACCAGTTCTTGGTTTGCAACTGCAGCAGCAAGTCGGCAAGCAAGTGTTTCCAGTGCACCGTCTTGATTTTGAAGTTTCGGGGATAGTTCTTTGGGCATTGAATGCCCAAAGTCATCGAAGTTCACAAAATTGGTTTGAACATAAAAAAATACAAAAAACCTACAGGGCCCTTTCTTTAAAACAAGACTTTTCACATTGGCCTGCGAATTTAAAAAAAGAAGATGCATTGATTGATGAAAAGACAATGGGTGCGTGGCATCTTTGGAAGTGTAAAATCGCAAAAGGAAAGCGAAGAAGTTTCGAAAGTGACCATGGACTTGCATCTGTCACAGAGGCAAAAATTATAGATTACGACATCAATGCAAAAATTTTAAAATGGGATCTAAGGCCGATCACGGGACGTTCCCATCAGCTTCGATTTGAAATGTCCAGGCACGGATTTCCAATCCTGGGTGATCACTTGTATGGTTCAAAGATGAATTCTTCGCAGAACCCACAATCCCTTGCCTTAAGAGCGTATAAATTAGATCTGAGTCAAATTGCTGAAAAAGAAAGAGCTGGTCTGCCGGTGGTCTTAGAAATAGAATCTAAAATCGGAGACTTTGAATGAAGAAAGTAACAGTGTTTTGTGGGGCTCGGTTTGGAACAGATTCAATTTATAAGGAAATTGCGAACAAATACGCGGACTGGATTGCTACAAACAATTACACACTGGTTTATGGTGGTGGCCATACGGGTCTGATGGGGGCCATTGCTGACCAGATCCTTAAGCAAGGTGGTCGAGCAATCGGGGTCATTCCCAAGTCCTTGGTTGATAAAGAATTGGCGCATTCTCAGCTGACAGAGCTTCATCTTGTGAATACCATGCACGAACGTAAGCAAATCATGTCAGATCTTGCAGATGCATTTATCGCATTGCCGGGTGGTTTTGGAACTTTGGATGAACTTTGTGAAATCATCACCTGGATGCAATTGGGATTTCATCAAAAGCCCATCGCCTTGGCCAATGACAACGGCTTTTTTGACGGATTCATTGATTTTTATAATCAAGCTTTAAGGAAAGGTTTTATTTCTGAACAAGATGTTCATTCAATCCAGGTGCTTCGTCGACCTGAAGATTTTAAATGGAGTTAAATATGAATAAAGAAAAGTGGATAGTTTACGGATTTGTTTCAGTTTTTTCATTATTGATGGCGACCTTTGCTAGTGTCGTTGTCTATTCAGACTTTTTTTATCCTGAGAAATTTAATCAGCAGTTTTGTTCAGCCAGTTTGATTGGGGAAAAGAAAACAGCTCTTGAACTTGCGCGGTGGTGGATGAGCTCCCGAGTGCATAAGGATGAATTCTATGTGCGTTCACCAGATAAGGAAGAACGCAAATCCATTGATAGTCAGATGGCCTCGATGATGTTTGAAAAATCATCCTATGGTGCAGCCCTGTGGGTCGGAGTCCGCTTAGGGCTGGTGACGAATCGAAACTGTGAAGTTTTAATCCAGAATAACGAAATTCAAGATATTCAACGCAAATAATTTAAAAACTATTTAGCCCCAGAACTTGCACCTGATTCTGATCCTACTGGCGAGTCCACATTGGGTTCCTTTTGTTCTTTTTCACCTTTAGATTTCTCTTCTTTTTTAGCAAGGCCTTCTTTTCTTTTAGCAGCCGCCGCTTCCATTGCTTTTTGGACGAGTTCGCTTCTTCTGTTTGAAGCTTCAATGCGATTTTTTTCTCGCGCTTCTGACTTTTCTATTTGTTTGTCGATCATATCATTGGCTGCAGATAGTTTTTTATCACCGGACAGGCAAGCTTTAAGCTGTCGTTTTTTCAGTTTGTCTTTGTTGGATTCGATAAAGTTTTTAAGTTGCTCTCGAGAGGTAATAATTGAGGCCTTGGTTTTCTTAAGTTCTTCACTTGATTTCTTAAAAAAACGGCGTCCAAAATGAGAGTGCTGGAAGGGTAAATAACTGCAGTTGTAATGTATTTCTTTAGCACTTAAAGTTTTAACTTTTGCTGGTTCTTCTGAAAAAGAAAATGGGGAAATTAGAAGAGTAAGAATAAGAATTAAAGCAGAACGTTTTCGAATAAAGTTCATAATACATCCCCCTCGGATTACTAAGTGTTTAATCATCCTAAATTCGAGAGTGAAATTCGTCAAAAAGATAAAGAAAATTCTCATTTCGATTCGATGGAGTGTCTCATTTTGAGATCAGGCAAAAATATTCGATTTATTTGGAGACTGACTATCGAGTTTCATGATGCATGTCCGATAGAATAATATAAGGGGGCGATTATGTCGTCGTGGGGTGATATACCGGAGTGGGCGCACGGGTTGGCTCAGTCTTTAATGCAGGCTCTAAATTCAGCGGATCCTTTAACTCACAACCATTGTTGTCGAGTGGGGGAGATGTCGCGCAAATTAGCCCGCGATGCCGGCCTTAATGAATACGAACAAAAGATGGCAGAATTTGCTGGAATTTTTCATGACATAGGTAAGATTGGTGTAAGCCAGGAAATCATTTCAAAACCCGGAAAATTAGATCCTAAAGAATTAGATATTATGCGCAATCACCCTGTTATCAGCGAACAAATCATTAAACCAATTGGTGATAAAGATGCCTTCTTTAAGGGAATTATTCCTGCAATTCGCGGACACCACGAGCGTATCGATGGCGAAGGTTATCCAGATCGTCTGATGGGTGAAAGGGTTCCACTGTTGGCTAGAATTATTTTGATTGTCGACACCTACGATGCCATGTCACAGACACGGTCGTATCGAAAAGGCCTTCCAGACGAAATCGTTTACGCTGAACTTAAACGTTGTTCTGGAACTCAGTTTGATCCGCAGTTGGTTAGAATTTTTCTTCAAGCCCATAAGACTTGGAATTCTTTAGTTATAGAACCAGAAACCTATAAAGAGTTCACAGAGTTTAATGCGTCTTCAACAAAAAAAGCGGCCTAAGTTTTATTCGTACTCTCAAATATTTTATCAGCAGAAGCGGCAACAAACCCTTGATACAGTTGGCCGTTGGGAAGCTGATATCTTTTCGCAAATTCATAGTAAC
>DGYJ01000057.1:8355-9118 GCA_002396665.1 Bdellovibrionaceae bacterium UBA5009 | reverse complement strand
GAACCATCGCTGAACTGGACAGTGACTTCTTCTGCCATTGTTGAACTTTGCTCTAAGTAATCTGCTGGGGTTCCTTTGACTTCGCCACCAGATGAATTCAGTTTAATACCCTTCGATTTTAAAAATTGATTCAGCGTCAAGATGTCCTTGAATTTTTTAAGATCATTTATAAACACAGTGAAGTGATTGGGGCGAAATCCAAAGGCATAAACCCAGCTCGCGTATTCACTTTCTTTTGCAAGCTCAAGATAGGTCTGATGGTTTGTCTTCCAATGGTGACCCGACATACAGAAAGAATCAGAATTAATAATTTGATCGGGGATTTGTTCGACAATCTGGTGAACAGACTTTTGTATGAATGGGGAAACTTTTTCAAGTTCTAGTTCGCTTATAAAAATTTTGGGTTGGCGTGGGTCTGTGTGTTCATAGTGTTTGGCGTAAAGTTTTTTCTCTTTAAAAATGTAATCATTTTTTTCAATGTAGCCATTTTTTTTGAATACTATGGCCAGTTTTTCTATGCCAAGACGGGGATGGTTAAAAGTCCTTAGGGCGATATGATCATTTTCAACTTTTTCGCCTTCGGCCACAAAGAGGTCAAATATACGTTTGGCCTGGGGGTTGAAATTGCAGTAGTCGATCCACATTTTTTCAAGCAAAGTTTGTAAATTCATATTTTTTGGCCTCGTCATTGTTAAACTTACCTTAGAGTTTATAATTTATTGAAATTACATTGTTTTGTCGACTGCGATGGGGAAGATGGTCT
>DGYJ01000057.1:4475-8161 GCA_002396665.1 Bdellovibrionaceae bacterium UBA5009 | reverse complement strand
AGATGGTCTGGCTAGAAGAGTTACACGCATTGTTGCGACGCATTATAAAACCCTTTTAAAGGCCTGCTAATGCGCCGGACCATTGACTGGAGTTAAATTTCCATTTTTACTTCTAACACTTTGATATGAGAGAATTTTTCAGGGTAGAGGTGGCTATAAAATCATCGAATTATTTGACTAAAAATAAAGTGAATTTTGGGCGTGTGATCATGTTGCGATTAGTGACTTCACTTTGTGTTAGTTTTTCGTTTGTTTCCCTTCCATCTTTTGCGGCCGAATCAGAATCTAAAATTCTAGCTCCTGCTAATACTTCTACCTTCAAAGCAAAAACTCTAGTGACCCCCATCAAGGGTGTTTTAAGATTTGAAAATATTCAGTACGCCACAAGTCTTCCAGAATCTCCACAGCTGAACCAAAGCAATTATTTATCGGCCCAGTTTTCGTCCTATGCCACATATTCTAAAAATACAAATGTCCAGTGGGGTTTTGATTTTACCGCCGGAACTTTTTTTAAAAAGAACCAATCCAATTATTCGATTAAAGAAATTTACGGGTCCTATAGTTTGAGCGAGGACACGAAGTTGCATTTAGGTCGCAAGGTCATGGATTGGAGCGAGATGGATTCCCGCTGGAATTTGGCCCTTTGGCAGCCCAATTATGCGCTTGATCTTCTGCGGCCTGAAACCCAGGGACTTGTGGGATTGTTTGTTGAACATCAAATGGGTCCGTCAAAGTTGATGCTTTTTGGTTCTTCCTTATTTATTCCATCCATTGGTCCTGATGTTCGTGAAGAGGATGGCAGTCTTGTTTCTGACAGTCGTTGGTATCGTCGTCCAAGTAGTAAATTCAACTTCAATAGCCGCATCAATACCATCAGCTATAATCTGGATGTGAACCTGCAAGAACTTGTTGGGAAAACATCTTTGGGTGCTTCGTATCAGTACGGAGATAAAAAAGATGGTGTTTGGTTTGTTGGAAGTACAGCCTACAAGCCGATGAATGAGCTTGTGCTGAGACGGCAAAATTTTAAATCCATCACGACAGATGTCATCAATGCGAAGGTTTCACCTGATGCCGCTTATCACGCGATTGCATCAACAGACATTGGTTTTACTGAAGGTCGAACAAAGGCCTTTGTCAGTTACATTGAAGATCGTCCACAAGAAAAAAGACCGACAGGGGAATGGGTTATCCAGAAAGCACTTCCTTTAAAAGCCTACTCTGTGAATTTAGATTACGAATTCCCAAGTGTTTTTGAACGACATCTCAAAACAAGAGTTGGCTATTTAAAGATTGAAGGTGGCGGAGTTGTTGATATTCAAGCCGATGGTTCTACTGATGACTTCACCTTGTTCGATGAGCGGATGAGATTTAAAGATTCAGTTTTGCTTCAGGTGCAGGGGCCCCTTGTACATTTTAAAGAAAAACCTTTAGTGACTCAAATCACCTATATGCACGACTTTATTCAAAAAGGAACATTGGTAGGTACTGAATTTCAATATTATCCAACCCCAGCATGGGGTTTCATTGTCGGAGCAGACGTTCTTGGGGTTGAAAATGAAGATGGTTCATCATCATTCTTAAATCAGTACCGAGCCAATGATCGTTTCTACGGAGGGCTAAATTATGTTTTCTAAGGCTTTCCGTTGGTTAGTTTTGACTCTATTGTTGGTACAAAGTTCATGCACTCCTAAGTTTGGAGAAGCTCCGCCCCCACAAAAAACGCTCGAGTTGCAAAACGATCCTTGCCTTATCAAGGCGACAGAACAAATTGGTTTGTTCTTTACTGGGGATGCTGACCCCGTCGAGCTTTCAAATTCTTGGGGATGTCTTAGTTCAGTTATTGTTGAGTTTAGAAAATATGTTCGTGGTCGTGAAAATGACAAATACACATCACAAGAATTAGCCACTTTTATTGAAAATAACTTTCTTGAAAAAGAACTATTGCCACTTTCATCAAAAAAAATCAGTCCAGAGCTACAATTAGAAGTGATGCGTTTAAAGCGAATTCTTGTTGGTGGTGGTCTTGAAACCCTGACTATGGATGAGTTAGGCGAAATTCAAAATGTGCTGGCGGCCTTTAGGACGATGAGTGCAGAGTTGAACCCGCATATGAAAATTCTATCCGCTGGATGGGTTCCAGATCTTGGATCTCTTAATCAAGAGCAGGAAAAGTTTGAGCGTGCGAATGAGGCTATCCAAAAATTTGCAAAAGATTTTTCAAGCCTAGTTCAAAAGAATCAACCCGCTTACAGTTTTTCTAATTTAGTTGATTTGATCCACGAGTTCGAAAAATTTAGCGGTCAAGCGTGGGCATGGGTTGATGGGTTCGAGAAATTTGTCCCATTGCTTCAAAAAGTTAAAAAAGCACTTGCTGGTGGCGATGAAAATCAAATTGTCCCAGAAGAGTGGCGTCGGTTTGTTCTTTTGGGAAGTCGTATCTATGTTCAGTATTTAAGATATTTCTATTTTATCGATAAAGCAGATCAGAACAGCAGTGTCAGCTTACAATTCATCGCTAGAACTTTTGAAGACACATTGTCACTGTTTCAAGACATGGTGGCAGAGAAGCCATCTGGGATTGTATCAGTCACCGAAGTTTCTGAAATTTTTAATTCTGTTTCCTTAGCTTGGCCAGCCTTTAAATCTTCTGATCGCATGATCGCTGAATTTATGAAGGTTAAAAAGACATTGATCGGTGGCGATGCAGAAAGATGGACGGCTCAAGATTTCGAAAGAGCAAAACTACAGGTTAGCAAAATCAAAGATCTTGTCGAAAAAATGTGGCCTTACTTTAGCGTTTACTCTCTGGAGTGGAAGCAGGATGGCTTATCTGCCCAAGAGAGCGAATTGTTTTTCAACAAGGCACGTGCAGCACTTTTAACATCAGCAAAAGAATTCGGATCATTACTTGTGGATTCATATTCTTATGATGATCTTTTAAATTTAATTCAAGAACTTGAACGGCTTTATCCCCCGAAGGTTCCAGAAAAAAGCACCCTTAAAACTTTGCTACAAGTTGGCTGTGTGGCCCATCAGATGAAGGAAATTATTTTTGATGAACGCAAAGCCGGCGAGCAATGCAGCTACACCCAAGGAAGACCTGAGGTTTGGGAAGTTAAAAAAGATCAATGGGGTAGTTTTCTTGAGGTCGTCTCTCAGGCCATGAGTTCCTACTTTCAGTATCATTATTTTATCCAAGGACAAACCATGGACACAGCGGTGAAGACATCGCGAGTAAGTTGGTTTGTGACAGATGTTAAAGATGTATTGGTCAGTTGGATTGAAAAGCAAAAGCTAAAAATGTTTACAACAGAAGAGCTAACTTCACTTGCACTTTCTTTGAAGGAAGGGAATCTTCTTCCTTCGAAAATTCGCTCGCAAAGCATTTCCCAGGCCCTTGATGCAATACTTAATGTTATTATTAATCCACCAGATGACAGGTTGGCTGGGGTTCGTCCGGGTGGATTGAATTTGAAAACGATTGAATATCTTCATTCGGAAGTTCAAATCTGGGCAGAATTGAATACATTTTTTCAAGCGGCCTACGAACAAAGAAGTTCTCCGTTCACTTCTTCAGAAGTTGTTTCTTTGATTCGAACAGGATTGGCTGATCCGCAGATTTCATCGAATTTGAAAAAAGGTTTGATCGAAATGCAGATGATTGCAAACTCCAGACTGCCATT
>DGYJ01000057.1:0-4340 GCA_002396665.1 Bdellovibrionaceae bacterium UBA5009 | reverse complement strand
CTTTGCAAACTCCAGACTGCCATTGGTTCTTAATTCTCAAAACAGAATTATCCTGGCTCCGCTCAATCCGTTTTTAGTTAATGACAGCACTTTAAGGCAATGGAATTTAAGTCGACTTGTTTCTAGAACTTTACAAAGATCTTTTGGTCGAAGTCTGCAAAGAATCAATAATTACCGCGGAATTTATGAATGCGAAGTGGTGACAGGCTTTAATAGTTTAAAAGGTGTCTTTGAAGATCTTGGGATTTTAAATCCACAAAGTCCAAATTTCATCAGCAATCGATTTCTAGAGTCGAATATATTTGTTCCGCATTCGAATGGTGATTCTGTGGCAGGATTTGAAGAGCTGTCTGAATTGATCTCGATGGTGTTCTCTGGATTTAATTTGAATTCTGAAATGGAAACCTATGTTGTTAAAGACTGTTTACCCCCTGGTGCAAGTCATGGAGCCAATGATAAAATTTCCTTTGAGTGTTTAAGAAAGTCAGTGCGTCAGCATATTCCTCAGGTTTTTGGCACAATGCCAGAGTATTTGAAATACTTTAGAAAAACTCCGGCTCAGGAATGGAATGCAGCTTTTTATGAAAACTTAAAAGCAGCAGGCTATAAACCGAATAGTTCAAACATGGTTCGTCTTGGTGATGCGGGAATGTTTTCCCATGTCATTCAATACACGGAAGTTTTATTCTTAAAATTTGATGCGAATCGTGATGGGATTTTATCAAAAATTGATGCGATCAATGCTTTCCCAACATTTGATGCTTTGATTTCTGATTTGGCTAAAGATTCTTTGGCCAGCGGACAAATTAAACAGTCCGATATCGAAGCCGTTTTTACTTATATTCTAAAATATGGAAAAGTGCCTGGCTGTGACAAAAAACCTGTCTTCTTGTGTATCCTAGATAAAGATGTTCGTCGCTGGTTGGATTGGAAGTCCAATTACCTTCGTGAAGATTACACATTATTTGCTGATCGTGACCAAATTGGCAAAATTCTGGGCCTTATTTCAGATGAGGTTAATAAATCCAATGCCAACAAACCACCGCAGGATCCAAACAAATGCGTGGTTCCCAACAAATCACTGAATTAATGCTTTTGAAATTCTGAGAGTAAACAGCTTCTAGATTAGAAGCTGTTTTTCCACATCATAGATTCAACGGGAAGTGGTTTTACTTCGTTGTATTTTGCTGATGATTTCTTGTTGTAAGGGTTGATGATTTCACCCTTGGTTTCAAAATAAATAAGCTGCCCGATGGGCATGCCCGCATAGACGCGAACAGGTTTTTTGACCGAAATTTCCAATGTCCAGTAATTGCAAAATCCAACATCGCCTTTACCAGCAGTAGCATGGATGTCGATGCCTAAACGACCCACGCTTGATTTGCCCTCAAGAAAGGGGACATGGGCCAGGGTTTCAGTGTATTCTTCTGTAACGCCCAAATAGAAGTTATCCGGAGTCAGGACGTAGCCTTCAGCAGGAATTTCAAAATTTTCGATTTTATTGTGGCTTTTAGCATCTAGGACGCTGTCTTTGTAGACGGCTAAGGTTTTACCCAAATGAACATCGTAGGAATTTGTTCCTAAGCTTTCACGACGAAAAGGCTCAACTTTGATTGAGCCTTTTTCCATGCAATCCAAAATCTGCTGATCTGTTAAAATCATTATTTAGTTTCGCGATGTAAAGTGTGTTTTTTTAGATTTGGATTGTACTTCATTTTCTCCATACGGCCTGGAGTTTTAGTTTTATTTTTAGTCGTTGTGTATCGAGACACAGGTTTACCTTGCGGGCGAGCTTCTGTGCATTCCAACGTTACGATGATACGACCTGATTTTTTAGCCATTATAAACCTCTTTAGCGCACTGCGATATTTATTCCCTAGGCCAAAGGCAACCGCTTTTGAACCAAGGGAAGTAAGGAATTAACAAAAAAATAAAGAAACATCAAGTCAATCTTTCCGTTGCGGTTTCGTTTTTTCATTTTTAGAATGAATTCAAAGAGGTGTGTCATGTTTCCCCCATCGACTCGAGTTCTAATACTGGATGATATGCAATCTATTCGCGACCTAGTGAAGGGACACCTTCGTAGTCTTGGATACCAAGAGCTTTACGAGGCTGAAAATGGCCAGGAAGGGCTTAAAATCCTTGTCGAGCGCTATGCCCATTCGCAACCTATCCAGTTGGTCATTTCGGATTGGAATATGCCTGTTATGAGCGGATTAGAGCTTCTTAAGCAGATTAGAGCCTCGACAACCATGGGACAGATGCCCTTTGTTCTGCTGACCTCGGAAGCCGAAAGGGATCAGGTCACGGAGGCCGTGCTGGCCGGAGCCTCTCAGTACATCGTCAAACCATTTTCAGGTAAAGTCCTCGAGGAAAAGCTTAAGGGCGTTTGGGCAAAAATTAAGAAATAAATCAATAAGCTTAGGCGGCCTTTGCCGATGCTAAATTTTTTTCAAAAAGTGGCACTGTGATTTTGAATAAAGTCCCAAAGTCCTTTTTAGTTTCCACAGTGATATGTCCCTTCAAACGTGTGACATTGTCTTTGACAGCATCCAAGCCGACCCCACGTCCAGAAAGTTCACTGACTTGATCTTGGGTCGAAAATGCAGCTTCAAATATAAGCATAGAGAGCTGCTCTTGATTCATTTGTGCAGAGGGAAGTCCTCTTTCTTGGGCTTTCTGTCTTAGTTTATCAAAGTTAAGTCCTGCGCCATCATCGGACACATGTATTTCTAATAGATCGGCCTTGTTGTGGAGAGCAATTTTGATTTCACCCTCTGGGCTTTTGCCTTTTTGAATGCGAAGTTCGGGGGATTCAATGCCATGATCTAAACTGTTTCTGATGAAATGAATCATCGAAGAAAAAAGTGAAGCATATTGAGTTTCATCTAATTGAAGTTGCGGTGGGGTTGAAATTGAAAGTGGTTTAACTTTTTTACCTAGCTGAGTGCTTATCTTTTTCATTTCCGAATCAAAGGGCAGAAAAAAATCTTCTACTCTAAAATTTGAATTATCATTTTCGCGATCATTTATAAGTTCATTTTTCAAATTCAAGAAATCTTGAAAATCATTATTCATACTGTGGACATCATCGGACCAATTTTGGGAAGCAAAGTGAATATCTTCAGCAACTTTTGTTTCTAGGTGATGGGCTTTGTCGGCCAATGGCTGAATATTGTATAAAGCGGCATTGCCTTTCAGTGTGTGTAAAATCCTTTTAAGGCTTTCAAGGTCATTGGGTTGCCAGTTCTTTTTTATATTCAACAATTGATCAAGCTGCGATTTTGTTTCGGAAATAAACAAAGGAATTTGTTTTTTATTTTGGATGATTTTTAGAATTTGTTGAACTTTGTTTTTTTCTGCCTCGGCTTCTTTTTGTGCAGCAATTAATGCCGTTTTATCCGTGGCCATAACAACAATTGATTGGATGACAGTGTCTTCAGACCTTAAAGGGAAGTATTCCAGCTGAATATTTCTTTTTTCTGAATGGGCATAGTCTTGCGGAGCTAGCGGAGCAAGGTCTTCGAATGGAAGCATTTCTGAAAAAGCTGTCATCATCCATTTTTGAAAGCCAGAGACTTTATTTTCTGGCAGATGAAGCACATCCCAGACCTTCTTTTTGGCTGGAGCGGCTTCTAAGAGTTCTAAACAAGCTTTTGAGTAAACATCATGGCATTGGCCATCTTGATCGAAAATGAAAAAGCCTTGGCCTAAACTGTTCAATAGAGCAGACAGTGTTTGGTTGAGCTGGCTTAATTCAGCGGTTCTTTCCGAGACCATTTTTTCTAGATTTTGAGAGTAGTTTTCTAATTCTGCTTTTGCTTTTTGCAATTCTAAAATGTAGCTTTCTTTTGATTCGAGTTCAGCTTTGTACTTTTTTTGCAATCTTTCTTCAAGCGTGACGTCACGAAAAAATACAATCCAATGTGCTTCTTCGGTATTAAAGTACATTCTTTGGACTGTGATTTGAACTTTCCCTTGCTCATCACTACAGTTTGTAAAATTAAGTTCTTTGTAGGGTGTCGGCTCTGTGATTTTTTCAAGCTCATTTAAAAATTCTAAGGGTTCATTGAATTTGAAAATTTGATCAAAAGAAGTTTGGTTTTTAATAAGCCTTCGTAAGTTCTGTGAAGATATAATAGCGGCGGTGTCGTTGGCGTAAACGACGCCTTTGTTTTTGTTCAAAACGAATACGGGTTCAAGTAGAGTGTCAAAAAGTTGGTAGTTTATCATTGAAAATTGTTCTCGTTCTTTTTATGGAATAAATGAAATACTCGCGGCGAACTCCATGTCGAGCTGAGTTCGTCATCTGAATGAATTGCGCGAACTCGCCAATAGAT
>DGYJ01000073.1:28602-33836 GCA_002396665.1 Bdellovibrionaceae bacterium UBA5009 | reverse complement strand
GAATCGATTCCTGGTATCACAGTGATTTTATTACCATTGACGAATGACATTTTTTTTGCGAACAAAATTAAAGCATAAATCCAAGGTGACATTGCTGCTAGAATTAATGAGGCGTTCAGTAATGCAAATTTTACTATCCAAGTTTTTTTTTCGATGATAATTATTGCAATCGAAATTAAAAGCAATAATGATCCACCATAAATTGCAGTTAGTGGATGAGATATTGAAGAAAGTGTGAAATAGAATCCAGGAAGAATGTATTGTAGTGGTGTAATTTTTGAAATTTTATTTATTAAGAATATAAAGCTTAAAATTGCACATTGTAAGAGTCCGATTCCAACAAATTCAGTAATTGCTGCTCTATGGTAAATATTCGTCAGCGGATAAATTGACCAGGAGACAAGCGTCGCAATTGTTAAGGAAATTTTTAATGAATTTGTGACATTATATATAGTCCTATAGATGTTAAAAAATTGAAGTGCGTATATAATTACAAATAAAAAAATAAATGCAGCGCTTGATTCAAGTACACTGCTTACAAGCCCCAATATTGAATAAAAGTGATAAGCATAAAAAATTGGGATTGGAATTCCAACAATTGGATTTGTATTAAATAAAAATGGAAATGAGCCATTTACCTTGAAAAAATCTCCAAAGTATTGAACTGTCCACAAATGATTATACCAGTCTATCGAAAACGTAGAATTTATAGGAAACAGAGGTATTAGTGGCAAACAAATTGCAAAAAAAGCGCAAATAACAATTTTTATCAATTTTTCATTTTTTTTCATATACTTTCTTTTTTATTGTTAGCAGTTTAAAAAATTCATCGTCGCGTAGATGCTATGCGTTTAATTATAAACTTAGCATTCAATTTGACGATAGCGCTACGTATTACTAGTATTCAATAATGATTTCAATTGTAACGCCTGTCTATAAGGAAGAAAAAAATATTTTGCCTTTTGTTCAGCGAGTAACTAGTACTCTGTCAAAAATTACTGAGGACTTCGAGATTATTTTTTGTATGGATCCTTGTCCTGATAATACTGAAGTTGAGATTCTAAAATGCCGAATGGGTGATAAGCGCATAAAGTATTTAAAATTTTCAAGGCGCTTCGGTCAGCCAATGGCTACGTTAGCTGGTTTACACCATGCAAAAGGTGATGCAGTTATTGTAATTGATGTGGATTTACAGGATCCACCAGAGCTAATTGGTGAAATGCATAAAAAATGGAAAGATGGCTTTGATGTTGTTTATGCTCAAAGAGTCTCTAGACGAGGAGAGAATTTTATCTATCGTACAGTAGCCTATTTTGGTTATAAATTTATTAATAAAATTTCCGAAGTTGAAATTCCGCCCAATACTGGTGACTTTCGCTTGATCAGCAGAAGGGCCGTAGAGGAAATAAAAAAATTGAAAGAGTCCCATGGTTTTTTGAGGGGACTTGTAGCCCTTGTCGGGTTTAAACAAGCTGCTGTACAATTTGAAAGGCAACCACGTGTTAATGGAAAAAGTAACTACAATCAGTTTGTTGGTTCGTTAAAAATTGGATCTAATGGTATTTTTTGTTTTTCAAATTACATGCTCACGCTTTGTACTAAAGTAGGATTTTCTGTGGCAGCAATTTCATTTTTAATTGCTCTTGTTTATGCATATATGAAAATTACAGGGACAAATTTTCCAATTGGAAACCCTACGATTGTTATTTTAGTCCTTTTCTTAGGTGGAATCCAACTTATTAGCGTTGGCATACTGGGCGAATACATAGCGCGAATTTATGATGAAGTTAGGAATCGGCCAAAGTTTATAGTTGAGCATAGTGAAGGTTTTAATGTCTGATCTACAAATCACAAATCAGTGGAATGACTTCTTGGTTCGAGAAGTAGATCCATACGCATTTTGCAAATATGAAATATTGATGAGTTGGCTTGGAAATATCAAAGGGAAAAAAATTATTGTCATTGGCTCTGGAAGTGGTGAATTCGCTGCTTGGCTTGCTAAGGCGCAGGCCAACGTAACGGCACTTGATATTTCAGACGAATGTATTCAACTCACACTTAAGACAGCAAAAAACTTTGGAGTAGAAATATCAACAGTAGTTAGTTCAATTGAAAATTATAAAACCAATGAAAAATTTGACCTCGTAGTTGCAACTGATGTTATTGAGCATGTCAGAGATGATGTTTTAGCATCAAAAATTATTCAATCTCTATTATTACAAAATGGTCAGCTTGTAATAACTGTGCCTGCTTTACAATGGTTATTTGGCTATCATGACGAAGCCTTAGGCCACTACAGAAGATATACTAAAAATTCACTTATTAATTTGTTTTCAAAAGAATTTGAAATTGTTAATTGCAGATACTATGGTCTTTTGCTTATTCCAATCGCATTAGTCATCAGTAAATGGCTAAGAAAACCTTATCCTGTACAAAAAATTGGATCTGCTAGCATCAAAAAAAATATTATTGCAGCAATAATTCGATTTTTTTTCAAATTTGAAAAATATATTGAACCACCATTTGGCACAAGCCTGCTAATGCTAGGAAAATTTAAATAATTTTTTCATTTGCGAATTAAGAACCAAAGAAAAACACGTGCATAATATTGGTATCATGGGGTACATGAATCGAAAATGTGAGAATCCAATTAGTGATAAAAGAATAGCTAGGTATATTGGAAAAATAAAAAAACCAATTTTTTTATAATTTTTTTGAAAAAAATTAAATATTAATAAATAAAAAAATGCTACCCAAAATGGAATATTACAAATAATTCCCAAAATAAGAGAGTCTACACGCTTATCGTAATCCGGTTCCCTATCTGGTTTGATTCCGAAATATTCTAGGCCCGACCCATCTTCTGGAAAAAGGCTTCTGTAAAGAAATGCCAATGATATTTTCAAATGCATGGGAATATTTTCTTTAATTTTTATCCAGGCATCAGCTTCAATAATTTCTGAGCTTATTCTAGGGAATGATCCATTCGGAAGCACAGGATACTGTTTACGCACAACACCATCTACAAAATCGTATGCTAATAAAAAGACTTCATCATTGCCTCGCCAATTCCATAATCTTTCCCAGCTAGATTTATTTTTTTCTGTTAAAAAAAATTTACGCAATCCTGGCGTCCATAATATATATGTAAATGGGTATTCGTCTTTTCTAATTGTATCATAGATTGCTCTGTTATAAAGCATTTCATCTTTTCGACCAGCCATAACAAATCCGGCTCCAAGTGAATAATTTCGTGCCATCCATAGGCTAGAAAGAAGCAAAACAACTATATTAAAAATTATTATTTTTTTTAAAAAAACAAAATTTTTATTTTGTAGAAAAATAAAAAAGAAATATAGAAATAATGGCAGGAGCGCATATAGAAATGCAGCTTTCATAAAAATAATTCCAACCATACACATTGCCCAGCGAACATAAAAAAAAGTACCTTTTTCAGTCCAATTTTTAAAAAATTGCGCTGAAAAAATTAACAATAAAAGGGATACTGGAATTTCAGAAAGGAATTGTTTGGATGAATAAAGAAATGCTCCGCTATAAATGATTGTAGAGTAGCCTATTAAAGAGCATATTGAAGAATTTGTTTCTCTTTGAATAATCATTGATGCATAAAGTGCTGTTAAAAAAATTAAAAAAATATTTATAATTTTCAATTTATTAAATGCTGGTAAATCCATTTTAAATTCTGAATATATATTAGGTGATATAAAATTTATAAATCTCATGGGCAATGATATGATAAATGGGTAAAGAGGCTCCCGTTTGTATCCAGGATGTGGGTCAAGGTTTATTGAATATGTATTATACTTAGCAATGGTGTATGCGCCGACCAGGTTTTCACCGCCATCCGAATGATTATAAAAATTTAGTTCGAAGTTGAAAATATGGAATAGAAAAAAATGAACAGTAATAATAAAAAAAATAATTTTTATACTTTTTTCTTTCAAAAGCCTACCCCTGGTGAGACTCAACAAGTTTGTGATAAAAATCAAGGGACTCGGCAGTTGTGCTATCGAAAATAATTTCGCCCTTGTTCATTACAATACATCGATTGCATATTCTTGAAATAAAATTCATATCATGTGATACAACAACTAGTGCCCTTGCTTTATCAATTAAGCTGTTAATTCTTTTTTCAGCTTTAGCAATAAATGTGGCGTCCCCTGCTGCTAACATTTCATCTATAATCATGATGTCAGGTGAAATGGAAGTAGCTATTGTAAATGCCAATCGGACTGACATTCCAGATGAGTAGTATTTCACCGGAACATCGATAAATTGACCCAGCTCTGTAAAATCAATGATTTCTTGCTCTTTAAGTTTAAGCTGCTTTTTAGTATATCCAAGCATATAGCCATTCAGGTAAATGTTTTCACGACCAGTAAATTCTGGATCAAATCCAGCACCTACTTCAATCAACGGGTGAACAGACCCTTGAATGTGCATGTCGCCCGATGTGGGCTTCAATATTCCTGATAAGACTTTTAGAAGAGTACTTTTTCCAGATCCATTCAGTCCAATTATTCCAACGCGTTCTTTTTCATTCATTTGAAAATTCACACTCTTTAAAGCGTGAATTTTAGTCATTTTTTCCTGAACGTAACTTTTTCTAGTTAAAAAATTAACAACAAATTCTTTTAAATTGTTTGTTTGATCATGATGACTTTCATAATCCAAACAAACTTCTTTAAGATTAATAATTGCTTTTGAATTCATAGTTTAAACACAATCTTATTATCAAATTTATTAATTAAAAAATAGCCGATCAAAAAACTCAATACTGACAATAGTAAAAGCCAGCCTAAAACAACAAAATCTGGAAATTCTTGCCTTAAAAGTGGGGCCCTAAATGCGTCTAAAAAATAATAAAATGGATTTATATCAATAAAAATTTGATACTTTTCAGGAATCATTTCACGGTTATAGATAATTGGAGTTGCAAAAAACGTGGCTTGTAATACAGCAGGAACAATATGCAACAAATCGCGAAAATAGACCGCGGCAAGGCTAGTGATCGCTGCTAGTCCGAATAAAAAAATTGCTATCAACGCAATTGGAATTAAAGATGCAAAAGTAATAAATGATAATTTCAAATACCCAAATAGCATCCCAAGCACGAGCAAGGCTGTAGCTGAAAGGAAAAAATTAATAATTTCGTATATTACAACGTTTTGAATAAAGATTATTTTTGGCAAATATATTTTTTTTATAAAATT
>DGYJ01000073.1:21806-28420 GCA_002396665.1 Bdellovibrionaceae bacterium UBA5009 | reverse complement strand
ATAAAATGTTCATTTTGAATAAAGGCCAACGGCGCTCGATTTAGTGTCGAAGAAATGACTCCAAAAAAAATTGCTCCAGAAAAATAATAAACAAAATAGTTGTCGATCTGATTGCGCAGCAATAGTGTAAAAATAAGTCCCATAATCATGTAATGAAGCATCGGCGCAAGCACTGTCCATAAAAACCCAAGAACTGATCGTCTGTATCTCGCCTTTAAATTTGTAGTCACAAATGCAACCGTGACATAACGAAACTTGTAAATCTCATGGAAGTTTTTTTTAAGATCTTGTAAGAACATTTTGTTACTTTATTAGTTTGAATTACTTGTGTAAATATATAGATTCCGATAGAATAGCTTGATAACTCAAGGTGTTAATGCGCGACAATCTTCCTACTCTTTACATTGACTGTACATCTACTTATATCACTGGCTTAAACACTGGAATCCAGCGTGTCGTTAGGAACGTTGTTTCGCGGGCCAAACAGTTTGAAGTCACCTATGGCTACAAAAGCTGTCCTGTCGTCATTATCGATGGCGAATTCTACAAATTCGAATTCAACTCTGAAGCAACCTCAGGCAAAGGTAAAACAGCTGTTCCAAACCAGGTAAAATCTTGGCTTGAAAAGTTAAAAAACCAAGGTGGAAGAGTCCCATTTATTGGTTTTCTTATTAAGAATTTTTTCAGATTGCTCGTCTTCGCAGGCAGAATTGTCTACAAGATTATGAAGCGCTTTCGATTAAGCCGTCTAAAAAAAACTCATGATAAAGTTGATAAATTTAATATAAATTCGTCCGTCATTTTTCTAGATGCCTTCTGGGACAAAAACTCTGTTTCTGGCTTTAAAAAAGCCAAAGAAGAGGCCGGAAGCATGATTAGCGTAATGTATGATATTATACCTGTAACACACCCACAATTTCTTGAAACAGTTATGACAGATCTTTTTGTATCTGCCTTGAAGAGAGTTTCACACTATTCAGATGGTTTTTTAAGCATATCTGATTCTGTCAGACATAATTTAATTGATTATTTTCAAAGCGAAAAACTGGCGCGCCCAGAGCATCAACATGATTTTTTCCATTTAGGAAGCGATTTCAAAGTTGGAAAATTAGATGACGCCGAAATTAGAGAAAATATTAAATCTATTTTTTCAAATGATAGCGACGTCTGGCTTGCTGTTGGAACTATTGAGCCAAGAAAAAATCATGTTACAATTGTAAAGGCCTTCGAAAAATTCATAGCTAGCGGTTCAAACTCAAAACTCATCATTATGGGTTGGGTTGGTTGGAAATCAGATCAAATTCTATGCGACATTATTGATTCCCCGCTCTACGGTAATAAAATTTTTATGTTTAACAATGCCTCAGACTCGGAGCTAGAGTTTTGCTATTTGAACTGTGAAGGACTTATTTTCGCCTCTTTCACCGAAGGCTTTGGACTACCCTTGGTAGAGGCCATGAAAAGAAATATTCGTGTCCTTGCCAGTGATATTCCTGTGTTTAGAGAAATTGGCGGCCAATATCCAATATATTTTGATCCACACAGTTCAGACAGTTTGGCATCTGCACTTTTAAAGAAAGACCATGTAAGTGATTCTACTTCCAGTGTACTTATTTCATGGGATGAATCAGCAAATCAATTTTTTAAAAAAGCCGTGGAATTGCATAAGAAGATTTCTATTCAAAAAAACCCTTAATAAGTCCCTCTATACTGTTTTGAGGCTTTGGAATTTCTAAATATTTAAAAACAGATGTGTTATCTCCAACGACAAACATCGGATCACTAGCCCGTATTTTTGCGGGATCGATATTAATTTCAAGCTTTAGGTTCATATGCTCTGCGAAAGAGTTAATCACATCACGCAGATTAAAGCCTTCGCCTCCGCAAATATTAAATTTGTTTACTTTAAACTCGGAATTCGTTTTTGAAATAATTTTTTCGACAAGAAATGAAAAATTTTTGACCGGGCTCAAATCCCTTTCTAAATCAATATTTCCTAGGGATAGCCGAACAAATTGTTCCCCTTTATCATGGGCAGAAAGACATTGCTTATAGACAACAGGTAAAAAAGCTTTATCGGGCTGTGTTTTATGCGTGTGATTAAATATCCGCAGAATTGTTCCTTTTAAAAGCCCGGTCTCGACATAAGATTCGAGAATTTTTTCACCCATTAGCTTTGATCTTGCATACAAATTTTGGGGCTTAACAATATCATACTCTTGAATTCTTTTTTTTGAAGTAGGAGGTGCGTAAACCTGAGCAGTAGATGCAAATATAAAGTTTGCCGATGGATTGTTATTTTTTGTGGCCTCAATTACATTTGCTGTTCCCAAAACGTTTACTTCAAACAGCTTTTGGATATTGCTGTCAGCATCAGCTATGTTGCTAATACCAGCTAAATGAACGATGGATTCAAATTTATATTTTAAACAAAACTCATTAATTTCACTAAAGTTGCAAATGTCTCCATTAAATGAAAACACTTCATGTCCAAGAGATATCAAATATGTCTGAAGATGACTGCCTAAAAATCCTGATCCACCGGTCAAACCGACTTTCATTTAGCCTCTGCGATCTTTTGCAATGCCTTCAGCAATCTTAAGGTCGCCATCGACCATCATGTTAACAAGTTCTTTAAACGAGGTTTTAGGTTCCCAATTAAGAATTTTTTTAGCTTTTGCAGCATCTCCAATTAGTAAATCAACTTCTGCGGGACGCATAAATTTATCATCAAACTTAACATATTTTTTCCAGTCAAGATCAGCACGAGCAAATGCAAGTTCGACAAACTCTTGGACCGTGTGTGTTTCATTTGTAGAAATAACAAAATCTTCCGGAGTATCTTGCTGGAGCATCAACCACATGGCTTCAACATAGTCCCCAGCGAAGCCCCAGTCACGACGGGCATCAAGATTTCCTAAGCGCAATTCACTCATCAAACCGTGCTTAATCATGGCAACATGGTAAGTGATTTTTCTTGTGACAAATTCTAAACCACGACGTGGGGATTCATGGTTAAACAAAATTCCGCTTGTGGCATGCATACCAAATGATTCACGGTAATTTACGGTGATCCAATGGCCATAAAGTTTTGCAACCCCATAAGGTGATCTAGGATAAAATGGTGTGCTTTCGATTTGGGGAACGGCCTGAACTTTACCAAACATTTCACTGCTTGAGGCCTGATAGAAACGTGCCTTTGGGCGAACTTTACGAATAGCCTCAAGGACACGGGTCACACCAGTGGCAGTAAATTCAGATGTCAATACAGGTTGATTCCATGAAGTGTGAACAAAGCTTTGTGCTGCAAGATTATAAACTTCATCGGGTTGGCTTGTTTCAATGGCCTCAATCAATGAAGGTTGATCTAAAAGATCTCCAGGAATCAAATTTACTTTATCTAAAATATGGCTAATTCTTGAAGTCACGTCTGTGCTTGAGCGACGAGTAAGGCCATGAACTGTGTAGCCTTTTTTCAAAAGTAATTCAGCCAAATACGAACCATCTTGACCAGTAATTCCGGTAATTAAAGCACTTTTTTTCATTTCAAATTTCCTTGTGATTAAGCCACGTATTAACGCATAAAAACCAATTTTTGTAAAGCTTTGCCTTCGCTTAAAAACTGGCTAAACTGATGATATGAGTCAATATTCCAGCGGGCAGACCTTTGTGGCCTCATCAAATAAAATCTATCGATTATGGGATGTTTTTTGCCCTAATCATAAGTTTTTGGTCTACAACTTGATCCAAAGAAATCTGAAATTAAAGTACAAAAAGTCAGTGCTTGGATTCCTATGGTCCCTGATCGGCCCCGCGTCCACAGCGGTTATCTACTACGTCATTTTTAAATTCGTCATGAAGGTCTCTATCCCCAATTACGTCTCCTTTATTTTGATGGGGATTTTGCCTTGGAATTTTTTTCTGACCTGCCTGAGCGGAGGCTTAGACTCTTTGGTTCAAAACCACAATTTATTGAACAAAATTCCACTTCCAATTCATTCTTTGCCTTTTGCCGAGGTACTCACAGCATTTATTAATTTTGCATTATCCTTACCAATTGTTTTGATTGTTGCATTCATCTCTAACGCTCCAATCACTTTAAATTATTTTTTTATTCCAATTTTTTTATTTTTTCTTCTTTTGCAGTGCTATGCCTATGCTTTGCTGCTTGGGATTGGCTTTGTTTATCTAAAAGATTTACGTCATGCGATGTCCATCGGCACACAGCTACTTTTTTACATGACCCCCATACTTTACAAAATTGAAATGGTTCCTGAAAATTTAAGATGTCTGATTTACCTTAATCCGATGAGCATGATTTTTTCTTCTTTGAATTTAATTGTTTCGGAAGGCATTACCCCAAGTGCATTTCAATTTTTACACGCCGCTGGTGCTAGTTTTTTTATTTTTTTCGTCTCATATTTTATCTTTAAAAAACAGCAATTTTCGGTGATTGAAAATTTATGAAAAAAATTGCCATTGAACTTAAACATGTTTCTAAAAAATTCACTTATCGTTCGGATAAAACAAATAACATTAAAAAAATGATGGTGAATCTTTCAAAATTTAATTTCAGCCTAAGCAGTCCGCGCACAATAGACGTTCTGGATAATATCTCTGTTCAAATTCATCAGGGTGATTTTGTTGGAATCATGGGACGAAATGGCGCTGGTAAAAGCACATTATTAAAAATAATTTCTGGAATTTATATGCCCACAGTTGGCGAAGTTCATATTCACGGAAAAATTGCTCCGTTGCTTGAGCTTGGCGCAGGCTTTGCTGATGAATTATCTGGATTCGAGAATATCTTTTTAAATGCGGCCATTCTTGGATTTAATCGTGAAAAAGTGAATACCTATTTGGATGATATTGTTAATTTTTCTGAGCTGGGTGAAAAAATTCACATGCCCGTGCGAAATTACTCTTCTGGAATGCTTGTTCGCTTGGGTTTTTCAATTGCTGTGCATTTAGATGCACCCATCTTGCTTTTTGATGAAATTTTGGCCGTTGGCGATGTGGGCTTTCAGGAGAAGTGTTTGAAAAAAATTGATGAAATTTACAAAGCTGGCAAAACCATTATTTTGGTCACCCATTCACCCGAACAAGTAGAAAAGTTTTGCAACCGTTGCATCGTCTTTGACGATAAAAAAATCGCCTACGATGGCCCAACGGCCAACGGAATAAAAGCTTACAACGGATTATTTTAAATTAAACCCTGTTGTAATCATCTTGGTATCTGACGATGTCGTCTTCACCAAAATAAGATCCCAATTGGACTTCAATAAATTCGACAGAATCTTTTCCTGTGCAGCGAATTCTATGTTTTGCACCCAATGGAATTTTCACGTAGGTCCCGGCTGAAACTGGAATAATCTTGTCTTCCAGAACAACCTCACCTTTGCCTTTTGTGACAAGCCAGTGCTCTTCACGCTTGGCATGGGATTGATACGAAATTTGCGCCGATGGTTTAACTTGAATGACTTTCGATTTGTAATAATCAGTATTTTTTAAAACTTCGTATCTGCCCCATGGTCTTTCTTCGTAGACATGCTCTGATATGACCATTGGATTTAAGGCTTTAAGCTTTTCAACTGCCTCTTTGACACCTTGGGATTGGCCTTTTTGTGTCACTAACAATGCATCCTTTGTATCAACAACTATAAGATCTTTTACACCGACAAAGGCGTAGGTTTTATTGTCTAGTGGATGAACAAAATTATCTTCGCTTTTAATATCAATTTGAAGTTCTGGAGTATGAGTTCCTGTACTAAATTCAGTAATCGCGTCCCAAGATCCCACATCACTCCAGCCCATTTCGCAAGGAATACAGCGTAGTTCTTCAGAGGACAGTTTTTCGATCAAAGCAAAATCAATACTTATATTTCTAAACTGATCGTAGACTTCTTGTAAATTGCTGAGATCAGCTTTCAATTTTTGAGCCGCATTCCAAATTTCTGGCTCGTGTTTTTCAAATAAACTTTTCAACTTTTCAACTTTGAAAATAAACATTCCGGCATTCCAAAAATAATTACCTGCTGATAAAAACTCTTTTGCTTTTTCTAATGTCGGCTTTTCATGGAACTGCTGGACAGGGAAACTATCAAGGCCAGCCTCGTGGGTACTTTTTTGATTTTGTGTTTGAATATATCCATAACCAGTCACCGGACTGTTTGGTTTAATTCCCAAGGTGACAACAAAGCCTTTACGGGCCTCTTTTTCAGCCAGTGAAGCAGCACGAACAAAGACATCTTCATTTTCGATCAACTGATCTGCTGGAAAGATCCCAACAATATCATCTTTGCGATTTTGAAGCATAAGGTACTGACACAAAAAAGCCAATGCGGGCGCCGTGTTTTTAGCCTGGGGCTCGCAAAGAACTGTGATTTTTGATAGATCAAGTTGATGCAAATTTCTTTCCGTAAGTTCTTTTAAATTTTTAGTGGTAACGATCCAAGGAGTGCCAAGTCGGTGGGCCCTTTTGATTGTTAATGTTTGTAACGATTCAGTGTACAAATCACAAAACTGCTTTGGAAGTTTAGTCCTAGAAACAGGCCATAGGCGGGTTCCGCTGCCACCTGATAATACTACAGGAATCATAAGTCCTCCTTCATCCT
>DGYJ01000073.1:16147-21633 GCA_002396665.1 Bdellovibrionaceae bacterium UBA5009 | reverse complement strand
AATAAGTCCTCCTTCATGAGTCAAAGACTGTAAAATTACTCATTTTCGACTCAAGATTCAGCACTTAACGCGCCGCCTCTGTCTTTGATTAATCCATTCGAGTCTTAGCTGACATTAGAGAAGAGTTTTTCTTAAACGCTGCGCTTTTGGATAAAGGATAGGGCAAAAAGTTGGTGTAAACCATCGTAGCCAGAACAAAAGCAAGGGGCTTTTGAGCTTCTTGTCAGCACTCGAAGGTTATGAAAGGACTTCTGTGCCACGGACTCGATATTTTCTTTGGAAATTTGGTTTTTAAAATGAATTTTAATTTTATCAATATTTTCTAAAAACTGAATTTCAAAGACCTGGCCGGCTTCTTTAAGATTTTCTAAAAGCTCCAAAACCGGCTCGTCTGAATTGATCGTGTACTTAAGCTCTAGAATTTCGCCTGAATTTTCAAAGTTTGTGGGATCGACGGGTTTCGAGGCGACATATTCTATCGCCCAATCTGACTTTTCAACCTGGGGCCGAACATGCTTTTCTGAATCAGACTCTCTTTTTTTTAGGCTTTGCATAACTTTTTCAACACTGTGACCGCGCTCTTTTACATCCCGCTGGAGTTTCCAATAAAGACGAATATCTTCGCTTGGATTCATAAAAATTTTAAGATCTAGGCTGTCGCGTAAACTTTTAAGATACAGACTATGCAAACCTTGAATGATGACTGTTTTTTTAGGGGTAATAATTTGAGGCAAACTAAACTTACCCGTTTTGTGATCATAATGATGATGAACAATAGACTGGCCTTCGGAAAATTTCTTAGCATGGCGAATAAGTTCAAACAGTTGATTTGCAAACGGGTTAAGATGGGAAAACTCATTCCAGTTTTCATGCCCACGTTCCCATTTGTGATAATCATCACCCTCGACAACTAGCACATCTTTGTCATTCATAAGTTTTTGAATAATACCCGTAAAATAATTTTTGCCGGCGCCTGAATCCCCACTAATGCCCATAAAAAAGGGGCGAATGCGATTACGGATTGAAGATTCTTTGTTCACGCACATTTGATACAAAACAACCAGTTGGGCCAACAAAGTCCCCTGAAGTAATGTTAAACTGAGGCTACGCAAAACTTCGCTTGAGCTTTCATTCAGAAAAATAAAATGAATTAAATAAAAAATCCAAGAAGCAAACATCAATAAAGTGGCCGAGCTTAAATACTGAATAAAAAATAAACTTAAAAAAGGAGTCGCCCAAAAATACCAGCCCGGTCTTGGGTTAGTGGCCAAAAGCAAGACACCCATCATCAGCCCGCTACCGAAAACAAGCCCCGATTCTGAAATTTTTCTTGAAAAGACCAGACGACCAAGGGTCATCAAAACCAAGACCAATCCAATATATAGAGAAAGATTTTCTTCGTATTTAATTTTAAAAGATAACAAACGTAAAACTTCCGGCGAGCCCCCGGCAGCAAATTGAATTTGGCCCGCAAAATAATTCGGCAAAAATAAAATTAAAGAAACGCCAACAGATACCATTACAAAATAAATTATTTTCTTTATTGATTCAGCTCTAAAATGGTTTTGCCAAAAATAAGCCATAACAAACGGCAAAATAATGATGACATGAAATTTTGAAGAGATTGCTAAGCCTAGAAAAAAAGCAGCTATAAAAAATTTTTCATTCAAAATAAAATAAAGAGATAAAATAAGTAATGAGATAGAAATAATATCGAGCTGACAGTAAACATAAGTAATGTAAATTAAAATCGGGTTCAGCCAGTAAAAAACTAGGGCCCTTTTGTGATTTGAAAAGGACCACTTAGAAAAAACCCACAAGATCAATGTGTCTAAGACGAGCAGTGGAAATTTTAAACTCAAGAAGCTCAGAGCAGACAAACCCAGGGCCAGATCACCAAAGGCCTGATAAAAAATATATTTTGGAACATACAGAATTAAAAATGGAAAGTAGCCATAGGGAAAATGTTCTGGTGAAAATGACATCCATGGATTCATATCCTTATGGGTTACGGCATAATCAATAAATGGAATAAATAGTTTTTCAAAAAATTCAGACCCTGAAACAGTCATCAATAGAAAGCGAACAAGCAATCCAAAAATAAATAATTTATTTTTAAAAATAGAATCCCGAATTGGCGATGTTTTATTTCCAGAAGATATCATTTGGTTCACAGTCTTCCCTCTGACTTCATCAAAGACCACATATAATTAATCATTCCAAGAATTGTTTTGTACCTGGACAAAAAATGCGATGACCAGTTCGAAAGTCCATGGATACGGGGTGGAAAAAGCACGGGTATTGTTTCAAAAACAAATCCCTTTTTTTGAGCTTGGTAAAGAACATAAAGATCAAAGGCAAAGTTTTTCGGGGGATTTTTAATTTCTAAAAGCAAACTTTTATGAAAAACCTTTGGTTGGGCATTCACTTCATCTAATTTTAACCCTAAAATAATTCGTGCAAATGTGGCAAATACAGAGCTGACTATGCGGTCTTTGATGGCCCGACCAAAACGAGTTCCCTTGATCAATATTTTTTCTTGCTGGGACTTTGGTTTTTGCAAAATCAAAGAATAGGCCTTGAAAACATCCATTGGATCGCACTGCTGATCCGCGTGGGACCAAGCTACAAATTCTGAATCAGTATTTAATAAGCCTTGGGACAATCCAAACCCATATCCCTGATTGTTATCAATAGGTACAATTTTGAACCACTTTCCAAGTTCAGTGGACTGAAGCGCTTTCATTTTTTCGCGCGAACTGTCCTTGCTACCATTTTCAACCAAAACAAGACCAAATTGTTCGCTTGTGATTTTAAATTCATTGGCGGCATGAACTGCCCGGCGAATAAGTTGTTCTAAAGATTTTTCTTCGTTGTAGCATGGAAGTACAAGTTCAAGCTGTTTCATTCTTCAACGCCCATTAATTTTTTTCGTTTAAACATTGTATGTCCAAGGAACACTTCGCTCCAATACAAAGCCTCTGACATCGAGTCCGGATCACCCCAATTGATGTAACCATCCAAAGGGATAATACGAACAACTTTGTTGTTTTGAATCAAATTGTTAAAAACGCTATCAAGATAGAGCTCGTTGTTGACGAGTTTTGGATTTTTGATCAAATCATTTAAAGATTCAGAAAGTGTTTTTTTATCTTTGAACCAAAAAGTGCCGACCAGCAATTTTTCATCACGCGGATTTTCACATGTGGTTTGCTTAACAGAGACCTGTTTTATTTTTGAAAATTCAGATCCGTCCTCTGTGACCACATAGGAAAAGCTTTTAGGACTTCTTAAAATTCCGGGAAACCCTTGGATAGTAAAAACAGCAGCGTCCACATCTTTGATTTTTTTAAAATCAGTCCATACTTTTTCTTTTAATACAATTTCATGATCGCAACTTGAAATTACAATATCGCCAGTATCATCGATAAACTCTAAACCTTTTTCAACACTGAAGGCCTGGCCCGGAGGAGTTTTTTCTAAAAAAATATTTTCATTGGTGGCGGATAATCTATTTGCATCTTCTGTTTGAAAATAGATCTGGTGTTCTTTAAGACTAACAATTGTGGATTTTTTTGTGGAAACAGGCAGCGACTGCAAGGCTTTTAGATACATTGGCTGATCGTCGATCAAAATAAATGGTTTTGGGCGATCTACAATTTTTGTGAATCGCGACCCAAGACCTGCCATTGGCATAAGAACCTGGGCCGTTTCTTTTTTTTCATTTGGTTTTAAAGCCAACTTCGCTTTGAAAGTTTTTTCCCAATACTCGTAAATCCATAGATCCTGGGGTGTTCCCCACTGAAAAAAATATGGGATTTCAAAAACCCGCACATCGGACTTGGGCTGACATTGAAGCAAGGCCTCGACTGTCAAGCTCGTGTAGGTTTCACCATTATGGATCAGTCCATTTTTCAACTGAAATTCAAGGGCCTCTTGAAGTAATTTTTTATTTTTAAAATAATAGGCCCCGCAAGATGCAAATTCATTTTCACGTATAGGTGTAAATGACCCTTTTTCTTTTACTTTAAACACAAAATCATTTTTTAAAGCCGAATAGGCATAGGGAACGGGCGACAAATAATGGGGATGGGATCCACGGTACGAGACCACGCAGGCATCGCAATCAGAGTCTAAAACAAATTCTTGAAATGACCACGGATCCCAAATTAATCCATAATCACAATAGCTGCAAAAAATGGGTTGTTCAGAATTTAAGTGTGGTAAAGACTCCATCAAAGCGTGGCCCGGACCCTGTCCTTTGAACTCGACATAAATCAACTTGGCCTCTGGTCGAAGCTCTAGAACATGTTGGGGAAGACCTGTATTTTTATGGTTTTCAGAAAGAATAAATGTGGCAGGCCATTCTTTGGGAAACTTTTCCAGCAAGCGACTGATAATAGATTTTCCGTTGATTTTAATCATGGGCTTTGGATCTTTAAATCCGGCTTCTTGATAACGACGACCCTGTCCAGACATTGGAATGACGAGCTGAATTTGTTTCATGGCCGTTTTCCCATCGCTTTTTTTCTTTCAATCTCTGTGGGCAGCAGGGCCACATGATTTGTAATCTCTGGGGGTAAATTTCTGATTTTTGGTTGAGTTAACAACAATCCCTGGATAGCAAGCCAATTTTCATAGGCATCAAAATCTTGATTTTTAATTTCTGGCGAAAGCGAAATTCTGGCGCTTTTTTCTACAGATTTATTTTCAATTATGAATTTTTTTATGCGGGCTTCTAATATTATAGCGTCAGGAAACAGGGGGCGAAACTCGCCATCAAATTCATTTTTGGGCCACACAATTTCTTTATGACCAAAGACTTTTTCAAACAATTCGTCTTCAGCCTTTAAATATTGATTTAAAAATCCAATATCGTCTGTACTTAGAATTAATCCATGGTTTTTTAATAATAAAACTTTTGCTTCAGGATGGTCACTTATAACCTGGGTCAGCCGCGCCCCCGGCATAACGGGCTCAAGGACATGGATAAGATTGGCTGGGACTGAAAGTGCAATTGAAAGCTCTTTTTTTAAATCCTCTGGATTATTCCAATAATAATCGGCAAGTAAAATCGACCTTAGGCTATGAACATGGACTACATATTTATGGTTCAATAAAACATGAAACCCGGTCTCCATAGAGGGTCTTAACTTACCAGCTGTAGTTGTCCCAGCCTGACCAGAAAGCAAAGAACTTTCTTGAAGTTTTTGAGAGTATAGTTTTTCTTTTTCGTCTGTTTGAGATTGAGCTATATTTGGCCAAGATTGTTTAAATTTTTGAATATCGACTTGGGCAAGGCCTTCGATTTCATTGATCTGATCAATCCGATAGCCCGACGGTTTAATGTAAAGAGTATTACCCACCTTAATCGAAACATTGCCACCCGGGCCCTGAATCCAAGAACAGCCCAAGTTTTGAATAAATTGTTGAATAAGACGCCACGCATGAATTGTATCCACCACCCATTAAGTATACAAAAACTG
>DGYJ01000073.1:12782-15970 GCA_002396665.1 Bdellovibrionaceae bacterium UBA5009 | reverse complement strand
TCATTAAGTATACAAAAACTATAGTGTTTGCAAGAATTAGTCTTTAAAACAGGAATGAAAATGGCCCGCATACTCTTTGATTTAGATGACACGCTTTTAGCCTCTGAAGATGGATACAATGAAGCCTACAGTCAGTTGAATTTAGATTTTTCCATTTTTAATACGGCCAAAAAGCATGTCAAAACTAGCCTTCCTGCAGGGGCCGTCCAATCCCACAACCGCTGGCTCTATTTTAAAAAGTATCTCGAGCTCACAAAGTCCTATTCCCCTGAAAATTTGATTAGTTTATCGACAAAGTATGAAAGCAAGCTGCTCGATTATTTATCAAAAGATTGGTCGAATAAAAAAGGTCACGACTTACTTAAAAAACTGAAGAAGAAAAATTCATTAGCGATTTTAACAAATGAAAATTTAAGGCTTCAAATTTTGAAAATAAATCTTGTCGATCCAAAAAATGAGTTTTTTGATTTCACTATCACATCTGAAGAAGTCGGCGTAGAAAAACCAAATCTTAGAGGCTTTCAAATGGCACTTGAAAATTGGAACTGTTCCGCAGAAGATGTGATCATGATTGGTGATTCATACGAAAACGATATTTTGCCGGCAAAATCTTTGGGTTTTAAATCCATTTGGATCAATCTAAAAAACAGTTCTGATCACCATGATCAACTTATAAAAATAAGTGGATTTAATGAACTTGAAAAAGCTCTAGAAAGTTATTTGTGAAAATAGTACGCGTGGCAACTTCAGGCAAAGGTTATGGTGGAAATATATATGAGCAATATATTGATCGGGTCTTTGCCGACAATTCAGATTATAAAGTTGTCCAGTATCAATTTAAATTAAAAAAATTTTGGAGGGTCTTAGAGCTTCCACTTTTTATCTATTTTTGTTGGTCCTATTCTAGAAATGATGACTTTTTCGTGATTCGAAATTTCAACACAAGTTTTTTTCCATTTAAAAACACAAAAAATGGCGTGACCTTAATTTATCATATTGATGAAACCGGAAGCGGTTTTTTAGTTTCAATTTTTCAAAAATTTTTAGAAAAAGCTTTTTTTATTCGAAAAGATTATAACGAAACTGTAGTGGTGATCGCAGAATATTGGAGGCAGTTTTTTCTTAACCTGAATTATAAAAATGTTGAGCTTATTTATTGCCCCTACGATATCGAAAAATATGATGAAATTACCAAAGATCAGGTTGAAGAATTTAAAAAAAGAAATAATTTGGAAGGAAAACCCATTGTCTATCTTGGAAATCCACAAATCAAAAAAGGATTTCTAGATGCCTATGAAAGTACAAAAAATTTTGACGCCCATCTCGTCTGCACCGGAGAGGGTGAATTAAAATCCCTTGCTCGGCATCTGAAATTAAGCTTTAAAGATTATTTAATTCTACTGAAGGCCTCTGATCTTGTCCTAACAATGTCTATTTTTAAAGAGGGCTGGTGTCGAGTCGCCCACGAAGCCATGCTTTTAGGAACTCCGGTTATTGGATCTGGACTTGGTGGCATGGGCGAGCTGCTGATGGGTGCTGGTGGCAAAGTTTGCAATGATAAAAACTTACTTGGCCAACTGGTCATTGATCATTTGCAAGGAAAAAAAAATCCGTCATTGAACCAAGATTATTTGCGACAATTTACCTTTGAAAAATACAAACAAGACTGGTCCAAAATACTTATTAAAATGAATATAAAATGATTAAAACGTGGTTTAACAAATTAATTTTATTTTTAGATATTAAATCGCAAGATTTTGACCTTTGGTTAAAGTGGATATTGGGCCTTGTTGTTCTTTTTCATTTTTTGAATATTTCAGGTTTGCTTTGGACTTACTCGGTCCCGCGAACTGTCCTGATGGGTTATGACGAAGATAGTAGTTACGGGGTCGAAACTGCGATTAAAACAAATCCAATCAATCACAATGGCTCGACAACCTATGGACCACTTTACTACAGACTGACTTGGCCTGCTAAAATTTTTCTATCCAATAACTACACCAACCAGTCCGAGTCGAATGATGAAAACCTTCAGAGAACTGTCTTTTTTACGCTCTTAACTTTAAATCTATTGGCCCTTTTTGCAGCATGCTTTATGACCATGCGCCTATTTACCCCTGATATAAAATGGCAGTTTTTAGGAACAAGTTTGTTGGTCTCTGCAGTTTTGCAAAATGAGTACAGAAATTTAATTTTATTTATGGCTAAGCCAGATTATGTGCTTTGCTTTTTTGTAAGCCTTGGGGCCTTTTACACATTCAACTTTATTAATAATAAAGACCAGATTGGTGATTATAGAAAAATGGCTTTTTTCTGGGCCTGTGCCTTAAGTACAAAACTGACATCCATTCTATTTTTGCCCGGATTTATATTTGTTTTTTTTCAAAAAGAATTAAAAGGCCTGTTGAAATCGGTCAGTCGCTTTGCCAAGCATTTAATTGTTTTTTATTTTGTTATTGGGTTTCCTCAAAATTTAGATATTGGCGGGTATTTAAAATACCTACGACAACAAAGCAGTTACACTTCCTTTGTTGATTGGAATTTTTTAACAGAAAAATGGATTCCTTTATTTTATTCTGATTTGGCAAAGCCAATTTTAATTTTAATTTTATTATTTTTCGTTGTTCCATATAAAAAACAATTTTTGTCTGCAAAAAAATTAATTTCTTTTTTAATTTTTTGTACACTACCTACTTTGTTAATTTTGACAAAAAAAATTCCAAATTTATTCGAATGGTATACTTTCCCTTTCGTCCATGTTTTTTTAATTGGCTTTGTTGTTTTGTTAGTTTATTTAAAAAATCAAAAATATTTTCAATGGCTGAAATGGATTAATCCGCAAGAAAAATCAAATAGGATATTGTTGCTCTTGGCCTTTGTAATAATACCCTCAACCCATGGCTTGCTTCCAATTCAGACCTATGAAAGATACAAAAAGCAACTTGTCTGTCGTACTGAAATAATTCAGGTTAAAAATATTCTAGATCAAAAAATGTCCGAAGGATTAAAAGTTTTGTCTGATCCAGGCCTTCCCTACGATCTTAAATTTCACAATGTTTTAATTTCTCCTGAGTGGGACATGTCCATCGATTTTTTAAAAGATCCAAATTATAAAATAATTGCATTAAAAAAATCCTATTACAATATGTACCTTCCAGCTGAAGAGGGCGGATCGGGATCCTTTGTCG
>DGYJ01000073.1:2021-12677 GCA_002396665.1 Bdellovibrionaceae bacterium UBA5009 | reverse complement strand
GCGGATCGGGATCCTTTGTCGGTCACATTCAAGACAAGAACAAACCCTATCAGTTTTATAAAATATTTTCTAATCAAACTGAAATCACTGATCCCTACGGTAATAAATGGAAAAAGTTTTATTCAGACTCTTGCTCGTATGAACTTTGGCAAAAAATTGATCAATAGGTTCATTTTCAAATTTTACATTGATGTTCGTATAAAAAACAAAATATGATTTCAATATATTAAACAAGGAGGCCCCTTGCGCTCTCTGAAAAAACATATCTTAAAGTCTTTCCAGTTGAAAATAATCACTGAACGGATCATTTCATTAATAAAAACCCCTGTTTTTTGGCTTCTGACCATTGGTGGTAATGCGTTCATCATTTTTGGAGCATTGCTTATGCAAAAATTTGAAGCCTCAGTAAATCCTGCAGCTACACATTTGATTGACTGTATCGCTTGGGCCGTTGGCATTGTGACAACGGTCGGTGCTGGCCAAATTGAGCCCCTGACTTTTGAGGGCAAAATGTTGACCATACTTATGATGATGGGTGGGGCCGTTTTTCTTTGGTCCTATATGGCCCTATTCATTAGCACACTGGTCGGACCTGAACTTAAGGTGATTGAATCGGAAGTTTCTGAATTGCAAAAAGCATCTCGCCAAGAAGATGAGTTGCTTTCCCAAATTCGCGAGCTTATAGAACAGGCTAACAAAAAACGTGGTTAACAAATGAATAGTTTTGAAGTTCTGTACAATTCGAAAATAGGGCCAATTTATTTGGTGGCTTCTGGAGCTGGCCTGCAAGGGCTTTATTTTAAAAAAACGAATCATTCAGTTTTTAGAAATGATAACAAATGCATTTCTGAAATTTTCGATGAAGCGGTAAAACAACTTGAAGAGTATTTTGATGGTCGTAGAAAAAATTTTGATCTTTGTTTAGATCCTCAGGGCACTGATTTTCAAAAGAAAGTATGGCATCATCTTCAAAAGATTCCCTATGGAAAAACCCTTTCCTACAAGGACATTGCTTCAAAATTAAATGACAAAAATGCCAGCCGCGCTGTCGGAACAGCAAATGGGAAAAATCCAATTTGCATCATTATACCCTGCCATCGTGTGATCAATTCAAATGGTGAACTTGGCGGTTATTCTGGTGGCCTTGATATTAAGAAAAAATTATTGGAAATCGAGTCTTTAAATCACTGATTCTAAAACTAAATTATCTCTATTTCGAATTTTCTTATTTTCTTTAAATAGAGCAGAATATTTTTCGAAAAATTTTTCTAAAATAAATTCCACAACTGGTACAGAAACACTGTTTCCAAGCTGTTTATAGGCGAATGCATCCGCCGGGTGCAAAATGAAATTGTCAGGAAACCCTTGAATTCTAGCCGCTTCCCTTGGGGTGATCCGGCGTGGAAGCCCATCGCCACCAACAACGCCGATTCTATGCGCATCAGAGCTTACAAGCGTGATCGAAATACTTTTTGGATCAAGAAATTTGAATACTTCAAAAGACATATTTCCACATTTTGGATTGTATCCACCTTGTTCAGTTATTTGTAAATATCCTTTTTCAATTAAAGATTTTGTTATCTGATCAAAATTTTTATTTTTATAAAATGTCTTGATTTGATCTTTAGTCAATTTTTTACCATCTTGATTGGCGCCAAATTTTTTCAATCTTCGATTTGAAATCAAGGTATTCATAAAGTGAATTTCATCTTCGGAACATTTGCCCTTAAGACCAAGCTCCCACGAGTGCAAAGAATTACCGCCCCTGTAGTCAATGAGTCGAACCCCGTGTAATTTTTTAAAATGACCTTGGGTGACCTCACGAAGTTGGGCAGTGAATTTTTCAGTGCAGTAGTATTTTTTATCAACCTTTGTCTCAAGGATATCTGCTACGGTTTTTGAATTTTCGATATTGTAATTTTTAAATTTATGCGAATCCGCAGGACCATATTCTGAAACAATATCTAGGATAGGTTTTTCTGCTAGTACACCTAAGATATACACACGCATTCTGTTTTGGGGCACTGAGTAGTTACACGAGTTCAGCATGTAGCTAGATACTCCGTATCCCAAGGACTCCAAAGCTGTGATAATTGTTTGAAAGGTTCGACCGTTATCGTGGGTTGTAAGACCACGAACATTTTCAAGCAAAAATGCTTTTGGCTTTTTTTCTTTTAAAATTCTTTCGATTTCAAAAAACAGAGTTCCCCTCGTGTCCCCGAATCCCTTTCTTTCGCCCGCATAGGAAAACGGCTGGCATGGAAACCCTGCCAATAAAAAATCAAAATCAGGAATATTTTTACAATCCTTTATGTCGCGATAAGAATCTTCACCGAAGTTTAATTTATAAGTTTCACAAGCTTTTTTATCTATCTCGCTACTTAATGTGCATTTTGAATTTTGATGAGATTTTTTTGTTGCGTTTTCAAAGGCCAACCGAAGTCCGCCAATACCTGAAAATAAATCAACAAAGCGTATCATTTCAAATGCTCCTGAATGAATAATGCCAGCAAATCTAGTTCTGCATCGGAAAAGGCGACTGTGCAATCACTATGTTTACAAATTTCACCAATAGCACTTTTTCTTTGAAAATTTCCAGCACCATCTATAATAAATGCGACCTTATGCCCAGATTGATTCATTATATTTCGGCGCTGGCTGGCTTGGGCTGCCTTTCTTTCGATTGTACTATTTGTAGTGACTTGAAAACTAATTTCGATACCAACTTTTTTTTCATTTTTTGCCGCTACAATATCAAAGGGAATATTTTTGCCTTCGCAAAGGATTTTATCTTTTTTTATAACAAAAGATTTCCCTAATTTTTCTTTTAAATACTTTTCAACGTGTCTTTCTAAAATCTGTCCGGAATCATTGGCCGTCGACCCGCCAGTAATTCTACTGACAGATAAGTATAGTTTTTTTAATTTTTCATCTACTTCTGTTGCCTTTCCAAGGTGTTGGCCAGAATCACATTTGTCTAAAACTTCTGCCGTGTCTAAATCCACTGAAAATGCGCCGAACAAAAGTATCGTAATCATGTCCTCGATTATTTTTTTCTCTTCCGCCGAAGGTGTTTTTAAAAAAGTATCTTTATCGATAAGTAACTTGGAATTTCCTAAACCTTTAATTGGTAATTTTTGAAATGAGTAGGTTTGATTTTTATTACCAATTTTAAATTCAATATAAAAATGATCCTTTTTACTTGGAAAAAGATTTTTAAATTCTTTTCCTAGACGCGAAATTTGTTCGCCGCCAAAGTCCGAAAAAATCACAAGATGCTTTAAAAATAGATTATATGAAATGTTTGATTCTTGAATTTTTTTAAAAACCGAATTGGGATCGGCATTGCTAGATTTTAAAATTGATACAAATGTGTCATGGGTTTCTGAAAGCATTGGTATAATGCTTTCTTTGGCCACTAATTTTTTTAAATGCTCTGGCCACCACTTGATTGCATTTTTTTCTAATTCATCGATACTTCTATTGTATTTTCCCATGTTTCATCCGTCTATTTGGATTCTAACAGATGCTTTTAATGAATTGATAGATATTTATTTTGACACGTTCTAGAAGCTTGGGCTCAATAATTAAATAATGTTTCATTGAAACTTTTTTAAAGCTAATGCCCTGTTCTTAGTATCGGAGCTAAAATGACAATCATTGAAATCGCTCACTCTTTTTTAAAAATGGCCGGAACTGGAGAAGTCAGGGCAGCATTTGATAGATATATTGCGCCCAATTTTATTCATCATAATCAGTACTTTAAAGGTGATCGCCAATCATTAATGACTGCTATGACCGATGCCCATACAACTAGCCCCAACAAAGCTATTGAAATTAAATACACGTATGTTGACAAAAATACTGTGATTACCCATTCACTTGTTAGCAAAGAAAATATGAACATTGCTGTCGTTCATATTTTCAGATTTGAAAGTTTCAAAATTGTTGAACTGTGGGACCTGGGACAGGTCATTGACAAAAAGTCTCCAAATGAAAATGGACTGTTTTGAGCACTAAGCTAGCCTATTAGAATATTCTAGTGACCGATAAAAAGAATCTTTTATAGCTCGCTCATAATTTATCTTCCATTATTTGTTTTTTTAATTTTACTAATTAATGATTACATTCTTAAAGAAAAAAGTATTTCTACAGATTTGTTGATTTTCAGCATTCTGTTTGTTTTTGTAACTCTTCTTTTTGATCTTGCCGATGTCATCGGATATTCTTCGGGGCGGTGGCTGCTAATTTTGTTACATAAAGACGGCCATAAACTAATGAGTTTATCCTCGTGGTATTTTGATTTTTCTGAGTTAGAGGAGTGGGCTAAATTTAACCTTGCTGGCAGAAATGATGAAGTCTAAGCATATTTAAAAAATTCTGATTTTATTAACCTACCAGACGCCTACCAAAATCCTACCAAGTTTAGAAATCTCAGGACATTTCCAGAAATATGAAACAGAAAATCTGTGAATTTAATTTCTCTGTAGGTCTTTATTTTGAATTGGAATTTTTAGATTCTTTCAGCAGATCTGCCGAAGAATGGCGGAGAGCGAGGGATTCGAACCCTCGAGCCCCGCGAAGGGCTGCCAGTTTTCAAGACTGGTGTATTCAACCGCTCTACCAGCTCTCCGTCGACCGTTTTATTGGAAACAGAGGCTTGGTTCAATCGTTTTTAGCAGATTTCGCAAGGCAGCAAATGTCTATTGAAACTAGGGAAATCAGGATTTTGCAATAAGCTTTTTACCGCCCATATAGGGAACAAGCGCTGACGGCACAACAATGCTTCCATCCTCTTGCTGATAGTTTTCAAGTATTGCGATCAGAGTACGTCCAACGGCCAATCCGCTGCCATTTAAAGTGTGAACAAAGGCTGGTTTGCCGCCACCAGCAGGGCGATACCTAATATTTGCCCGACGAGCTTGAAAGTCTTCAAAATTTGAACAAGAGCTGATCTCGCGATACTCGTTTTGTCCAGGCAACCAAACTTCAAGGTCATAGGTCTTTGCAGATCCAAAACCCATATCACCGGTACAAAGAAGCATTCTACGGTAAGGAAGCTCTAATTTATTTAAAATATTTTCAGCATGCGAAGTTAACTGTTCATGCATTTCGTGGGATTTTTCTGGCAATGAAAAAGTCATTAGCTCAACTTTGTTGAACTGATGCTGGCGAATTAAACCCTTAGTATCGCGACCATGGCTTCCGGCCTCTGAACGAAAACATGGCGAGTAGGCACAAAAACTTTTTGGCAAATCAGATTCATTCAACATTTCATTATTATAATAATTCGTCACCGGAACTTCTGCCGTAGGAATCAAATAATAATCCGTCCCCTCAAGATGAAAAACATCCTCTTTAAATTTTGGGAAATTTCCAGTTCCAGTTAAACTAACAGAATTCACAATAAATGGCGGAATCATCTCGGTGTAACCGTGTTCATTGCTATGAACATCCATCATAAATTGAATCAACGCGCGCTCAAGCCTTGCCCCAGCACCTTTTAAAAATGAAAAACGAGTGCCTGTGACTTTGCCAGCTCGTTCAAAATCTAAAATATCTAATTTTTCACCAAGCTCCCAATGTTCTTTCGCTTTAAAAGAAAACTTTTTTGCTTCGCCAACTTTTTTCACTAACTTATTGTCTTCTGCACCGCCACCGACAGGAACTGTGTGGTGGGGCTTGTTCGGAATTGTCAAAAGAAGTTGATAAACTTGCTGATCGACGGCCTGGGCCTGGGCTTCCATTTCTTTTACAGAACCTGCCAATTTTCCCATTTCTGCAATCATCGCAGAAGCATCTTGTCCAGAACGCTTCATCTGAGCAATTTCACCACTGACTTTGTTTTGATTCGATTTTGCAGTTTCTGCCTGGGTGATCATCTCTTTACGTTTTTTATTCAGATCTAGAATTTGATCTAAAACGTCAGTTGTCGCCCCACGATGAATTAAACTTTGTCTGTATTCTTCTAAGTAAGAAGGTCCACCTTCTGCTTTTTTTTCTAACCACTTAATATCGATCATGTCTGAATCCTTAAAATTGAAACTTAAAAACTATGGCGCTAGATAAATGTACATTTTTAAAATTTGACCTATTAAAATAAAAACCAGATCAAAAATTAAAGTTTTAGAGATTGTCCACGAAGAGGTCAATTTCATAAATACCGAAGTCACAATAGCTAAAATAAATAGTAGGCTCACCGTTTGATAACCCACCAACTGCTGTCCGATCAATGACAAGGTTAAACCTAAAAAGAAGCCGGAAACAAGTCGTAGACTAAATCCAACCAAACTGATTGATGTTGTTTTTGCTGTTTCTTTCATCGATTGACCCATATTCTGAAAACTTTGTGTAATACCCATAATCTCTCCTTTTTATAATTAAGTTCCCAATTGCGCAATCAAAGCTTCGACCTGCGACTTGTCAGGCGCATTCGGTGAAAGCTCTAGGTAGGTTTCATAGGCCTTCACGGCTTCCCGTGGGCTTCCGCGGGATTGAAAAATCGCACCCTGCTCCCTGAATATCTCGGCATAACCACTTTCCCGGTCTTTTGCTAAAGCCAACATGTCTTCTGCAATGTCCAACGAACCTGAAAGCCGGTAACAGCGTGCCGATTTCACATAAACATCAGCACCCAAAATAGCCAATTTAGTAGCCTTTGAGTACTCGCCTGCACAGTCAGAATATCTTTGTTGAGCGAAAAAAACTTCTGCCATCATCAAATATGAATCTGGCAAATTGGGATAAATTTTCTTTTCCGTATTCAGTTGTTCAAGGGCTTCATTTAAATTTCCAGATGCAAATGAGGTTTTTCCTAAATAATAATAACCGCGCGGATACTTGTTATTGACCTTTAAAACCCTCTGGAACTGTTGATAGGCTTCTTCAAAACGACCCGATTCTAAATACAATTGGCCGGCCTCAAACAAGGGTTCGGGATCTGATGGGTCTACGACGGCAGCTTTTAAATATGTGGCCAGGGCCTTATCCACCATTCCAGAGGCCCGGTAAGATTTGCCAAGTCCCAAAAGGGCTTTTTTGTTTTTTGATTCAAATGTAATAACTTGCTCAAGAACTTCAATGGCCTGATTGTGTCTTTCCTCTTGGGCTAATATAGAAGCCAATGCAATTCGGTAATCTGTCGAATAAGAGTATTTTTTTATAAGATCTTTAACATAATTTATTCCTGAATCAACACCAGTCGTGGACACAAGCATTTTAGCAAAGGCGATTTGGGCTTCGGCATTTGTTGCATCAAGCTCGACAGCCTTTGTTGAATAGCGAACAAAATCTTTAATAATCTGATCTTTTTTTTGTCTTTCTTTGTCGTTGGTTGGTTTAAAAAGCAGCGCGAACTCGCGGCTTGCATTTGAAAGCAAAGTATAAGTTTCGACATCGGCATCGTATATTTTTGAAGCTCGCTGGGCTAAGGACATCGCCGTTTGAAAATCATTTCTACGGAAGGCCACCAAAGCCAACCCACGAATAATTTCATAATTGTTTGGCGCTTTTCTTGAAGCTGTCATTAAAATTTGTTCTGCACCAACAAAATCATATCTTTGTGACAGATAATCCGCTTGTAAAACATAGGCAGAAATAAGATTTGGGTCTGCCTTCGCGGCTTTAACAAGCCAATCAATAGCTTCAGAACTTTGATTCAAAATCCAAAGACATTTTGCTGCTTTCACGGCTGCATTTGCATTTTTTGGATTCATTTCAAAAGCTGTTTTAAATTCTGCCTGGGCAGATAAGCAATCCCCTGCGCGGACATACTGATCGCCAATAAAAGTCATTTCATCATCGGCACGATGCTTTTGTGCTTGATCAAGATTTCCGCCAAATCTTAAACAAATATCTTGAGCCTCTTTTCGTTGCGGATTGATTTCATAACTTCGGCAAGCATATTTTTGAGCATCAGATTTTTGCCCCTTCATTATCGAAAGCTCGGCAAGATTTTCAAGAGCTTCACTTTCTAGTGATCTTGGAATTCGTGTTTCGATATCTAAAGCCATTAACAAATGATTGTATGCTTGCTCTGCCTGATTATAGGCTTTGATTTCAACCAGAGCTGTTCCAATCAAGGCCATTTTGTTTTTGGGCTGCAATTGCAAAATGGCTCGAAACTGTTCAAGGGCCTTTAGCCAATCTTTATTTTTAAGATATGAATACGCCAAATTCATTTTAGGCTTTATCCAAGTTGGCCAAAGCTGAATTGCTTTTTCAAAATAGGGTGCAGAATTCAATACATCTTTGTCCTGACTTAAATAGTCAGCTTTCATAAAAAATAAAATTGGATACAAACTAAAACGATCCCCAAGATCTAATAAATTATCGACAGCACCACGGGCTTCTTTAACCCTACCTGCCACATGCAACTTCACAACTTCACAAAGCACGCCATGGGGGTCCATTAAATTTATTGTCTTTGTGGATTGAACCAACTGATCAATAGTTTTTTGATCTTGAGCATCTTGGAACGAATAGGGCCAAAGCTCGCGATAAACAAAACAAAGTAAACTTCTTGGTTCTAGCTCGCGGGGGGAAGATTCAACCATTGCCACTAAATGATTTTGCGCTTCTAGATATCCATCAAATGTATCTTTTTCTAAAGCCTTAATCGCAAAGGCCATTTTTTGCTTTATCTGATCTGCACTCAAGGGTTCAGTTTTTTTTGTAACCGCTAATAAGTGAATTCTATCCAAATCAATTTTAGCCCCAGGGTGTATAAAATAAAATAGCAGTAATCCGGTTGCTAAAAATAAAAAAATTAAAATTGGAATTTTTAATTTTTCAATTAAAACCAAGGGATCCACTTTGTTGATGTTGAGCAAATCAATGACATCTTCTGATTTTTTATTTTTTGTATTTTTTCTTTCTGAGCTGCTCGATAGTTTTACCTGCGACGGCGCCACTGTGCTTTCAGAATGCAGATCAATTTTGGTGCTAGACTTTTTTACTTCTAAAATTCCCGTGTAGGGCTCAATAATTGTTTTTCGTGTAATCGAAGGTTCTTTTTTTTGAGCATCAGATTTTATATGCGAATGAGTTTCTGAAAAGACAATGTCTAATTTTTTTTCTTCTTTTGCAGATTGGTGTGATTGATTTTTTTGAGTTTCAATTAAAGATAAAAACGCATCATAGAACTCATTAATTGTAGAAACTCTTTTCCAATTCGATGTTTTCGTATCACAAACAAGGTCGTCTTCCAGAATTTCGCCACTTAAAATTTTTTCAATAATTTGTTGGGAAGTTAGAGCATTTTCAGACTTAAACTTTTTACCCTGAAATCGCCAAAGTGGTTTTTGATCAATAGCCATATGCTTGATTTTACTTAAGAAAAGTACATAACAGCAGCTATATCATAAAACCTTGTCCAAAGTTTTAAGACCTTTGTCGAACCACCCATTTCGGCTTCTAAAATCACATGGAAGTGGTTCCAAATTGGAATCAAATTCCAATTCAGATACCAATTTGGAATCGAATCATTACTCTAATGTCCGTCTGGCGTTCGTATTTTTCATTAGAAAGCATTTTATGGTTGGCATAACACTTGCTATGCCTTTGTCCAGGACGTTAGCAGTGATTAAAAATGTACTCATATTTATCTACATCTTAGTTGTACTTGTGATCAGCGCTGGCGCCCGAGCTGAATTAGTGAACAAACATCAGGTTGGATCTACGGTTGAATTTGTGGACCCCCTCCCCATGTTCAACTGATCCTCTTGATGGTTATTTTTTTGAATCACCATCTGAGCATTGCTTGTTTTATTGATTCGAGGTCTCAGCCCAATCCCCTCCAGGGCTGGGACCATTTTTTTATCTCTTAAAAGCCTCCAAGGATCCCCTCCCTGAGAGGCTTTTTTCTTTTTAAATGACTTACTTTTTCAATTTGCTGATTTAATTATAAGATCTGACTAAGCCATTCTTTTAGTTTTTGCGCCTAAAGATGAAAGCTTTTCTTCAAGTTTTTCGTATCCACGATCCAAATGATAAATTCGATTCACCACGGTTTCGCCCTTGGCAGCCAATCCAGCCAAAACCAGGCTTGCACTTGCTCTTAAATCTGTGGCCATAACAGGCGCCCCAGTTAATTCTTTTTTGCCACGGACAACAGCCACTCGAGTTTTAGGTGTAATGTCAGCACCTAAGCGCATAAGTTCTTGAACGTGCATGAAGCGATTTTCAAAAACGGTCTCTGTGATAACACTTGTCCCTTCGGCCAAGGTCATTAATGCCATAAATTGTGCCTGTAAATCTGTCGGAAATTGGGGGTGAGGCGCTGTCGTAATATCCACAGCTTTATACCCAAGACACGGACTAATTGTGACACTGCTTTTTTCAGATTTAATTTTGAAGCCACACTCTTTTAACTTAAATAACAAAGATTCAATATGTTCAGGCACACAGTCTGTCACAGTTACTTCACCATGGGTAATGGCTCCAGCAATCAACAATGTGCCGGCTTCGATTCGGTCAGGCATGACAGTATGTTCAGCTGCCTTTAATTTTTCGACACCTTCAATTGTAATGACGCTTGTTCCTTGTCCAGAAACTTTCGCCCCCATTTTGTTCAAATAATTTGCTAGATCAACGATTTCTGGTTCTTTTGCAGCATTTTCTAGAACAGTTTTTCCTTCAGCCAATGTGGCCGCCATC
>DGYJ01000073.1:0-1886 GCA_002396665.1 Bdellovibrionaceae bacterium UBA5009 | reverse complement strand
TGCCATCATCATATTTTCTGTTCCGCCGACTGTGACATTTTCAAATAAGAAGTGTGTTCCTTTTAATTTTTTTGCAAAGGCACGAACGTACCCGTCTTTAAGCTCGACCTCTGCGCCAAGGGCCTTCATAGCTTCTAAATGCAAATCAATGGGGCGACTTCCGATGGCACAGCCACCTGGCAACGAAACAACGGCTTCACCATATCTTGTCAGTAATGGCCCAAGACAAAGTATGCTGGCCCGCATTTTTCGAACTAAGTCGTAATGGGCTTCTTTCGATTTAATTGCATTGGCCTTCACAATAAAGTCATGACCTTGGCGCTCAGTTTTTAAACCAAGGCTTTCAAGTAATGCAGCCGTTGACTCGACATCTTTCAAAAGCGGAACGTTATGAAAAAGATGATCCCCGTCAGCTAAAATTGTAGAAAATAATAATTTTAAGGCCGAGTTTTTTGCACCGCTGGTTTTGACGATTCCATTCAGTTTTGAACCACCCAATATTGAAATCTTATCCATTGCGAACTCCTTTAATAAATCTATCTTTGCCTGAAAGATCTTGCAGCACTTCAACCTGTTGAAAGCATTTCGCCTGATCAAAAATATTCTTAGCTGCGGTTCCCTGCTGATAACCCATTTCCATCATACAGAGGGATTGCGGATTTAAAAATGGATTAAATTTTTCAAGCCAGGTCTTAATAAAATAAAGACCTTCGTCTTTAGCAAACAGAGCCATTTTGGGCTCAAATTGTAGAACTTCTTTTTGAACCTCGGGGTCATTTTCTGCAATATAGGGTGGATTTGAAACAAAAATATCAATTCCTGATTTTAAAAAATCCATTGCCTCTTTGGACCAATCTTGTATGTGACCTGCGTCTGCATTTAAAATTTGAACTCGATTTTCTAGATCAAGAGCCTTTGTGTTTTTTTCGGTCACAAGACAGGCTTCCTTCGACAAATCCACCGCAAGCAGCTTGCTGTTCGGAATTTTTTTAAGCAGTGTAAGGCCTAAACAGCCAGAGCCACTTCCTAAATCTAAAATTCGAATTTCTTTTTTTTCTAAAATCAAATCTAAAATTGGATCTTCAAGAAGAAGATCAATCAATGTTTCTGTCTCTGGACGGGGAATTAAAACATCTGGGCTAACAATAAAATCAAATCCATAAAAACCCTTGGTTCCAGCAATGTAGGCAACGGGTTCGCCCTGGCCACGGCGTTGAACAAATTGTCTTAGTTTTATGACTTCAGATTCTTGGAGTGGTTGTTCATATTTTAAATAAAGATCAATTCTTCTAAGACCCAGCCCTAACGACACTAAAAGTTCAGATTCAAATCTTGGATTTTCAATTTTTTTATTTCTTAAAAACTCGGTCGATTTTTCTAAAACTTCTTTGATCTTCATTTAAATATTAAACTTTTGATTTAGAAAATCTGCAAGAAACACTTCTAATTTTGAGCAGTTTGTCTCTTGAGGGCTTCCGCTTGGAAGTGTGCACTCAATGGATCAATTAGATTTTCCATAGATCCATTCATCACCTCGTTCAAAGAGTGAATAGTAAGTCCAATTCTATGATCGGTAATTCGCGTCTGCGGGAAATTATATGTTCTGATACGCTCAGAACGATCGCCGCTTCCGATTTGGTCAAGGCGCGTGTCAGAAGCTTCTTTTCGTACACGGTCGTCTTCGATTTGTTGCAGTTTTGAGTAAAGAATTTTAAACGCCTTTTCCCTATTTGATGATTGCGATTTACCTTCTTGGCATTTGACCTCAAGACCTGTCGGTAAATGCACAACTCGAACAGCTGATTCTGTTCTATTGACCGACTGACCACCAGCACCCTGTGATCGCATCGTTTCAATGCGGACTTCATTTAAATTAATTTTAATTT
>DGYJ01000014.1:55791-56137 GCA_002396665.1 Bdellovibrionaceae bacterium UBA5009 | reverse complement strand
AGGTCGCACGTTCAAGTCGTGCCGGGGTCACCAATTTTTATTCAACAGCCAGCGATTTCAAAATCTGACATTAAGTTTCTTGCAGTTAAGGCACTAAAAAGGAAATTTCATCATCACCTTGGTACTCAAGAATTTTGGCTTGTAATTGGCTAATCTGCGCCTGGATTTCTTGAATCTTCGGATCTATCTTTCCTTTATAGTTCGATTGATTGACCCTTGCGCTATTGCCTAATTCATTGCAACGTTCCTGAAGACTTTTGTTTTTAATATGTTCGTTTTCCATATTTTTAAATCTTCGAGTATCGTGCATAACCAACTTTTCAGGCCCCTCGTAAGGAACTCCAGC
>DGYJ01000014.1:53895-55701 GCA_002396665.1 Bdellovibrionaceae bacterium UBA5009 | reverse complement strand
CCCTTCCATGACTTATCAATCTTATCTACTCTTCGTCTTTGTCCAGGGGGTTTATTTAGACCTCGATCTTTAACCGTAAACACGAATTGAGCTGGATAAGGCTTGGGATCGTGAGCAATGTATCCAACTGCCTGAGTTTTTGGTATGAGTTCCAACAATCTTAAGGCAAGTGGAGACAAAACTATGTCACGCTCTTTCGTCCATTTTGGTGACCATCCAATTCCATACTGAGTAGGACAATTCTCCTTACGTCGAATCTTCCAAATGCCATTCTCAATATCTGGCCATTCAAGATGCAAGGCTTCGCCAACACGCGCACCAGTTTCTTTAAGGAAAAAGAAAAAAGCTTTTATAGGAAAATCTGTCCTCAAGTCCGACTCGTAATTGCATTTTAAAATTTTGTTGATTTGTTCTTGGGTCGGAGTTGTTGACCTTACGGAGTCCTTTTCGCTCAACTTAATGTTTGGAACGTTAAAGGAAGGATCTTTGTCGATTTCTTTATTGCACTTAAGGGCATTAAATACTTTCTTCAAAGTAACGAAGTTACCTCTCGCAGTCATTGGTGAAAAACCATGATTTGATCTCGCTGCTAAGAGCTGCTTCTTTTCAGTAGCCGTCGCATTAAACCATTTTGAGCGCATGTCCTTTTCAAAATTTTTTCTAGTTTCAACTTCAGTCAAAAGGTAATTCCTATATTTGATAATATGCTCATCTTTAATTTGACTGAAAAGAGTAAAACTAAAGCCAATTTCTTTGCATCCATTTGATATAGCTTGCGCCTTCATATTAGTACCAACTGATCTTACCTTAAGTGAATCGTTCTTTTGATTAGAGCTACCTTCGATCAAAGAATTTGCCTCTTTGAAAGCATCCGCACTCATAAAATAAGAAAAGACTCGAGGAACACGGGTGCGATCAATGCATCTAGTTTTATTGCTCTTTCCTAACGCAGATAAAACTAAATATTTCTGCAAGCCTTCCGCAATAGTAAGGCCTCCTGCAACTTCAGAAACCCTTAAGAACTCTTTGTCAGTAAGTAGTCCTCTATTCAAATCAGAGGTCTTCTCATCAGCAATTTTTTTAATGCTTCTTGGTGAAGTATCTTTAGGAAGGGTCAGAATCATTCTAACCCTTGTTGCTGCTGGCAAATCGTATTCGAGCTGCCAGCGATTTCTATCATTCCTAAAGAAATAGTTTAAATTTGGTCTATAATTAAATGGAACTTCAATTTTGTTCATTCGGTCTCCTTTTTTTAGAGATCTCGAAAGCTATGAACCTTAAAACGATCAATAGCTAAATCGAGGTCTGCTTTTAAAAAAGTCAGGCCGTTTCTTCCAATCTTGTAATACGAAAGTTTTTTTGACCTCAAAGCATAGTTTCTAATTGTTTCCCTTCCTTTATGTTCTGGATCTGGGAGCCTTAGATACATTGCTGCTTCGACTTCATCGAAAACTTTGTGATACAATACTACTACAAGTCTTTCGACTCGATTCAACAAACGCTCGAAAATCCCCAGGTTTGTATTAGGAACCTGAATATCTTCAAGCGATAATTCTAATTCGTTTTCAACATCAGACTGAGATGAAAATTTTTGATCGCTTGAAAAAGCTTCTAAATTTTTGCTTTCAGCGACTGAAATTTGCATCTTGTCATCAGTTGACGCTTCTATTTTTTTGTCAAAGAGCGACAGTTGATTTACGTCATTTTTGGACCTAAAAATCGACTCGTTTTTCTTGCTCATAATGTATAACTCCTTCTCTAAACTCGCAACAAAAATCCTTGTTTCTCCGAATGAAAACTAGTGGC